>DAIRFU010000630.1:0-4205 GCA_036794935.1 Kofleriaceae bacterium
CGCCGGGTGCGCGCCTGGTGTGGAGCCCGGTCGGCCGCCGCGGCGATCCCGAGTACGTGCCCGCCTCGTCGCTCGCGCCCGAGCCGCCCGGGCAGGCGCAGTTCGGTGCGTGGGCCGGGGCCGCCCCGCTCGACGGCGTGATCGCCGCGCTGCTACTCCTCGTGCTCGTCACGACGCTGCTCGGCCTCGCGCGCCACCGGCTGCGCGACGTGCCGCGGGCGACCTGGTTCGCGATGGCCGCGGTGGTCGCGGTCGCGTTCGCGGTGCGCCTCGTCGGCCTCCACGCGTTCGGCCAGACCTGGGACGAGGACGTCAACTGGGCCGCCGGCCGCAACTACGTGACGAACGTGCTCGCGCTCGATCTGTCTCCCGGCTCGTGGCAGTGGAACTTCGAGCATCCGCCGGTGATGAAGTATCTCGCCGGCATCGGCGCGCAGTTCGCGGATGGCTTCGGTCCGGCGCGCGCGCTGTCCGCGCTGTGGGTCGCGCTCGGCTGTGCGCTGCTCGTGCCGATCGGTGCCCGGCTGTACCCGCACCCGGGCGGCGGCCTCGTGCGCCTGCGCGTCGGCCTGCTCGCCGCCGCGATCGCCGCGCTGCTGCCGCCGCTCGTCGCGCACGGCCAGATCGTCGGCCACGAGGCACCGACGGTGCTGTGGTGGGCGCTCGCGATCCTGCTCGCGCTGACGCTCCACGACGGCGAGCCATCGCCGCGCGCGCTGCGCGTCCGGCTGGCCTGGCTCGGCGTCGCGATCGGGATCGCGGTCGCGTCCCGCTTCGTCAACGGCCTCGTCGGCGTGCTCTGCCTCGCGATCGTGGTCATCCGCGCGCCCGCCCCGCGCGCGCTGCGCACCGCGATCGAGGGCGCGCTGATCATGCCGGTCATCGCCGCGCTCACGCTCTACGCGGTGTGGCCGCGGCTGTGGGCGCACCCGCTGGCCGCGCTCGCGGCATCGGTCGCGAAGCTCGCGCGCCCGCACACGCCCGAGCCGTTCCTCGGCGTGTTCACGAACCACCCCGGGCCGCACTACTTCGTCGTCTACCTCGCCGCCACGCTGCCCGTGCTCGTGCTCGCCGGCGTCGCGGTCTACCTCGTCCGCGCGCTCGCCGAGCGCGACCGTGCCGGGCTCGTCGTCGCCGCCTGGTTCGTCGTTCCGCTCGCGGTCGCGGCGTCGCCGGTGCGCCAGGACGGCGTGCGCTACGTGATGCCGTGTCTGCTCGCGCTCGCCGTGGCGTCGGCCGCCGGCTGGTCGTGGCTCGCCACGCTCGCCGAGCGCCGGCTGCCGCGCGTGTTTCCGCTCATCGCCGGCGCCCTCGTCGTCTACCTCGCGGTCACGCTCGCGCGCGTCCACCCGTATTACCTCGACTACTTCGGCGAGCAGGTCGGCGGCGCCGGCACCGTCGCCCGCCGCTCGTGGTTCGAGACCGCGTGGTGGGGCGAGGGCGTCGATCGCGCGGTCGCGTACGTCAACGAGCACGCCGCGCCGAACGCGCGCGTCTACCGCAACTGCATCGAGCCCGTGCACCTCGCCTGGTTTCGCGAGGATCTCTGGACGCCGATGACGAACGATCCGGCGCACGCCGACTGGCTCGTCACCTACGCACCACAGACCCATCCGTGCCCGATGCCGCACGACGCCCGGCGCGTGTTTCGCGTCACCGTCCAGGGCGCGACGCTCGCCGAGGTCTGGCAGCGCTGAGCGCCGGCGACGGGCTCGCCCGCTAGTCGAACGACGGGAAGAAGTCGAAGATCGCCGACCGCGTCGAGCGCTTCTTGCCGGGCGTCTTCTCGGCCGTCGACTGGCGCACGCCGGCGATGTTCCACGACTGCGTGCACATCGTCTTGTTCTCGCCCGTCTTGCTGAACTCGGCGACGAGCACGAGCTGGACCACGCCGCTGTCATCGACGCGACCCGACACCCGGTACTTGCCGTCGAGGCCCTGCACGGTCGTCGCGGTCTTCCGGGGCGTCTTCGCGGTGACCTTGCCGCTCTTGGCCGTCATGCCCGTCATGAGCGGGATCGTCGCGATGTCGACACGCAGGCTGCGCTTGACCGTGTCGATCTTGACCATGCCGCGGGTGTACGCGAACCGCGGCGGATCGCAGTTCGTCGACATCTCCTCGAACTTGACCTCGTAGTTGCCCTCGACCTTGACGTCGGCGAGAGCCGGCGAGGCGAGTGCTGCGACGAAGAACGATGCGGCAACGAGACGGTACGTGCGCATGGTGGCCCTATGACGCCGGGCAACTGCCGGCAATTCAGTGATCCCGATCATGCCATACCTACGCGGTCTTGCCGCGGTAGGCTCATGTAGGTTTACGGAGTCGACTGCGCCGTGCGCGGCGGATCCCGGTAGACGAACAGGGTCTTGACCGAGCGGACCTCCGAGCTCTCGCGGGCGATCACGGTGACCTCGTTGGAGCCCGGCCACAGCGGCAGCTCGGCCGTGAACGCGAGCGCCTTGGGGGTCTTGCCACCGCGGTTGCTGCGATAGAAGACCTTGCGGTTGTCGACCTTGGCGCCCTGGTTCCGGACGAAGATGTAGACGTCCTCCACGTGGGTCTCGTCGGAGACCGTGCCCTGGAGGCGGTACTGCTCGGCCGTGGTCTCGAGCCCCTTCGTGGTCAGCGCGATCGCCGGCGGTGTCGAGTTCCAGTACGGCGTGTACGCGCTGGTGCCCGAGCCACCGGCGGCCACCGCCGCCTTCGGGATGAAGCCGATCTTGCTGCCACCCTGGTCGAGCTTGATCTTGACGTACGGGCCGTAGTGGCCGACCGCGACGTAGCTCGCGCCCTTGGACGCGGCGCCCACGATGCTCGCGTCGGACGCGGCGCCGGAGCGGATCGCGATCGCCTGCTTCGTCGTCACCTCGCCGTGCGCCGGCGACCCGGCGATCGCCGGAGCGACGCGGAACTGGAGCTTGTCGCTCGCCTGCACCTCGAGCTGCGCGTCGTACGCGACCAGCTCGAGCACGAGCTCGTCCGCGTCGAGCGTGGCATCGGTGGTCAGCGGGAACTCGACCTGCTTGGTCTGACCGGGCGCGATGCCATCGGCGAGCTCGTAGCGCGACTTCTGGAGGATCACGCCGTCGCCGGTCGCGTTGCGCAGGTAGACGGCCGCCTCGCGCGTCGGGCCCGGCCCCGTGTTCTTGACCGAGACCCGGAGCTTGTAGCGCTCGCCCGGCTGGACGAGGCCGTCGCCGTTGCCGTCATCGATCAGCTGCCAGCTGTACGCGAACACCGGCCGTGGCAGCGACTCGATCTTCACCTCCGCCGTCGCGACGTGGCTGGGCGCCTTGCGCGCCTCGTGCACCTCGACGCCGAGCCGGTCCAGGCGATCGAGCGCATTGGGCGGCACCTTGACCTTGGCGGTGAACGTCTTCGTCTCGCCGGCGGCGATCTTGCCGACCGGCAGCTCGACGTCCTGGAACACGTCATCGTCGGACGAGAGCCGCGGCAGCACGCGGAACGCCGGGCCGCTGCCCGTGTTCGTCACCGTCGCGGTGATCGCGAGCTCCTGGCCCGCCTTGATCGGTCCGCTCGGCGAGGTCGCGACCGAGACCTCGAGGTTCGCGGGCGCGGCGGCCGTCGCCGGCGGTGCCGACCAGTCGACGCCGAGCTTGGCCAGCGCGGTGACGAGCTTGCGCTCCTGCTCGGCGCGCAGCCGCGCGACCGTCCGGGCCGCCGCGGCGACCATCTTCGGGCGCGAGCCGCCGCCGATGCTGGCGAGCACCTCCTTGGCGAACTTCATCTCGAAGTCCTCGACGATCTCGTCCTCCTCGGGATCTTCTTCGTCCTCGTCGGGCGGCGCGGTCGCGGCCTCGTCGCCCGGGGCGGCCTGCTTGCGCTCGACGATGAATGGCACCTGGTACGCCGGCTTGTCGCCTTCCTTCGCGTACGTCGACACGATGTGCGCGTCGAGATCCTTCTCGCCGTACGTGTGCGTCGGTGCGAGCAGACGGATGTAGTCCGTCGGTGCTTCGTTCTTCTCGGGCACGTACATGCGCTGGAGCAGGATGTCGGGGACGATGCCGAGGTTCTGGATCGAGCGATCGCCGGGCGTCAGGTACTGCGCGATCGTCAGCTTGAGCTTGCTGTGGTCCTCGTTGTCGTAGAGCTCCTGCACGGTGCCCTTGCCGAACGTCTTCGTGCCGACGATGATCGCGCGGTCGAGGTTCTTGAGCGCGCCGGCGACGATCTCGGAGGC
>DAIRFU010000631.1:0-4202 GCA_036794935.1 Kofleriaceae bacterium
ACGGCCTCCGGTTCGCGATTCGCGAGGGTGGCCGCACCGTCGGCGCCGGCGTCGTCACCAAGATCAACGACTAGGGCAACGACCAGGCCAACCGACTCGGAGCGGCCGCTCGGCCGACCGACATGCCGTCGAGGCGCTCCCCGAAAGCGGGGCAAGCGCCCGGCGGTTTTCTTTCTTTCGGTTGGTACTTGCTAGGTTTCCAGGCTTGGGGTAAACGTCCGCTTCCGTCGCACAGCCGAGGAGTACCTTCAGAAAGCCCAAGCTAAGTTGCCGAGTTCCTTAGGGGAGTAGCTCAATTGGTAGAGCATCCGTCTCCAAAGCGGAGGGCTGCAGGTTCAAGTCCTGTCTCCCCTGCCACACTTCATCAAACTTCGATCGCAGGACGCCGTGGCTCAGCAAGAAACCAACGCACCGAACAAGCCTGTTCACCTGATCTTCTTGGTCGGGGTGGTCATCGCCTTCTACCTGTTGCAGTGGACGATGGACTGGGTCTGGGGCTACTTCGGCACGGCGCCGAGTGAGTCCACCTTGACGGCGATCGCGGCGGTGGTCGCGATCGTGGCCGGCGCGTACATGTACCGCACGGACAAGTACTACAACTACGCGAACGAGGTCTCGGGCGAGCTCAAGAAGGTGACGTGGCCGGACGCGAAGGAAGTCCGCACGGCGACGTTCGTCGTGATCGTCATGGCGATCATCTCGGCGCTGATTCTCGGTCTGTTCGACTTTGTCTGGTCGAACCTCACGGAGCTGGTCTATGGATAACGGCACGCCGCACGAGCCCAACGAGACGGAAGCGACCAGCGAGGCCGCTCCTCCGGTCGATCGGGCTGCGGACGAGGCCTCCGACGGATTGCAGGACGGCCAGGACGCGTCGGGCGGCGATGCGCGGCCGGCGCCGCCGACCTCCGAGAAGAAGTGGTACATCGTCCACACCTACTCGGGTCACGAGAACAAGGCGAAGCTGACGCTGCTCGAGCGCGTGAAGACGCACAACCTCACCGACTACTTCGGCGATGTGCTGGTGCCGACGGAGAGCGTGACCGAGAACGTCAAGGGCCAGCGTCGCACGACGACGCGCAAGTTCTTCCCGGGCTACATGTTCGTGCAGATGGTCCTCGACGACCGCACGTTCCACCTCGTCAAGAACACGCCCAAGATCACCGGCTTTCTCGGCGGCATGAAGCCGACGCCGGTGCCCGAGCGCGAGATTACCGGCGTGCAGACGAACATGTCCGAGGGCGCCAAAGGCAGCAAGGCCAAGGCGCGCGTGTCGTTCGAGCCCGGCGAGTCGGTCCGCGTCGTCGATGGTCCGTTCGCGAACTTCTCGGCAAAAGTCGAGGAAGTCAAAGCGGATAAACAAAAGCTGAAGGTCTCGCTGTCGATGTTCGGACGCACGACGTCCGTCGAGCTTGACTTCGCCCAGGTAGAGAAAGCATAAGTACGCGCCCGCGTATCCCAGAGAGCTGTCATGAAGAAGGTCACCGCAATCATCAAGCTCCAGTGCCCGGCCGGTAAGGCGAACCCTGCGCCGCCCGTCGGTCCGGCCCTCGGACAGCATGGTCTCAACATCATGCAGTTCTGCAAGGAGTTCAACGCGCGCACCGCGCAGATGGGTGACCTGATCATTCCGGTCCTCATCACCGCGTACGCCGACCGCAGCTTCACGTTCATCACCAAGACCCCGCCGGCTTCGATCCTCCTCAAGAAGGCGGCGAAGGTCGACAAGGGCTCGGGCGAGCCGAACAAGAACAAGATCGGCACGGTCACGAGCAAGCAGGTTCGCGAGATCGCCGAGCAGAAGCTGCCCGATCTCAACACGACGAGTGTCGAGGCCGCGATGCGTTCGGTCGAAGGCACCGCGCGCTCGATGGGCCTCGAGGTCGTCGACTGATCAACCGTTCCCCGATTCCCTGGGAGCTCGACGTCTCGTCGAGCGCTTGACCAGGCAGGAGAAGCGAAGATGGCTGGCAAGAAGTTCAAGAAGGCACTCGAGAGCTACGAGTCGACGAAGCGCTACACGGTCGAGGAGGCCTGCGCGCTGATCGGCAAGCTGAAGATCTCGTCGAAGTGGGACGAGACCGTCGACGCGTCGGTCCGTCTCGGCGTCAACCCGAAGTACGCCGACCAGATGGTCCGCGGCTCGGTCGTGATGCCGGCGGGTACCGGCAAGACGAAGCGCGTGCTCGTCATCGCGAAGGCGGACAAGGCGAAGGAAGCGCTCGAGGCGGGCGCGGACTACGCCGGCAGCGACGAGTACATCAAGAAGATCTCCGAGGAGAACTGGTTCGACTTCGACACGCTCGTCGCGACCCCGGACATGATGGTGCAGGTCGGCAAGATCGGCCGCGTCCTCGGCCCGCGTGGCCTGATGCCAAACCCCAAGGTCGGCACCGTGACGGCCGACGTGGCGAAGGCGGTCCGCGAGCTCAAGGCCGGTCGCGTCGAGTTCCGCGTCGAGAAGGCGGGCATCATCCAGACCCCGTTCGGCAAGGCCTCGTTCAAGCCGGAGTCGCTCTCGCAGAACCTTCGCGCGCTGATCGATCAGCTCGTCAAGCTCAAGCCGGCGACGTCGAAGGGCACGTACCTGCGCTCGATCACGATCTCGACCACGCATGGTCCGGGCGTGAAGATCGACCCGACCCCGTTCCAGTCCGGAGGCGTCGAGGCGTAAGACCCTCTCGCTTCATACGACCCCCGTCGAAGAAGTCGGCAGTTGCCCCAGCGGCGACATAAGGCCGGCGGAGACGAGCGGATCGGCTAGCGGCTCTGCCGCCTGCGCGACCCTCGCCTCGCCGTTTCGGCTCGAAGCGAGGGTCTTTCCGTTTCAGGAGAACCATCCATGGATAGAGCACAAAAACAGCAGGTCCTCGGCGAGATCAAAGAGGCGTGGCAGAACGTCGCGTCGATCGTCGTTGCGGACTACGCGGGCATCACGGTGCCGGTCGTCACGGCGATGCGCGATGACTTCCGCAAGGCCGGTTGCCACTACCGCGTCCTCAAGAACACGCTCGTCAAGATCGCGGTGAAGGGCTCGAAGATGGAGCCGATCTCCGAGCTCATGTCGGGCACGACCGCCGTCATCTGGACGACGGGCGAGGCGCCGCAGCCGCCCGCGCAGGTCGCGCTCAAGTGGGCCAAGGACCAGCCCAAGTTCAAGATCAAGGGCGGCTACTACGAGGGCCAGGTCCTCGACGTCGCGGGCGTCGGGATGCTCGCGAGCATGCCGACCAAGGACGAGATCCGCGCGTCGATGCTGATGACGTTCCTCGCGGGCCCGCAGAGCTTCGTCGCGCAGATCGCGGCGCCGATCCAGAACTTCGCGTACCTCCTCGACGCGCGCCGGCGCGAGCTCGAGGGTCAGTCGTAACTCTCTTTGCGCGCGACTGATCGCGCGCATTCACTCACCCCGTTTTTCGACCGTTCGCGGTTTCAGACAAGGAAAAGACCATGGCGTTCAATCAGGAAGAGTTCATCAACCAGCTCTCGGGCCTCACTGTCGTCGAGCTCGTTCAGCTCACGAAGGCCCTCGAGGACACGTGGGGCGTCAAGGCGGCCCCGGTTGCGGTGGCGGCGGCGGCTGCCCCGGCGGCGGCGGCTGCGGCCCCGGCCGAGGAGAAGACCGAGTTCACGATCGTCCTCAAGGGCGGCGGCGCGAACAAGATCGGCGTCATCAAGGTCGTTCGCGAGGTGACGGGTCTCGGCCTCAAGGATGCCAAGGATCTCGTCGACGGCGCTCCCAAGGAGGTCAAGGCCGGCGTGAACAAGACCGAGGCGCAGGAGATCGAGAAGAAGCTGAAGGACGCCGGCGCCGAAGTCGAGGTGAAGTAATCCGTCGCGGCGGCGATCGCCTCACCGCGATCGCTTCCGCGTGGGTTCCCTCATCCGCTCGGTGATCGCGCTGCGGCTTCGCGCTGCGGCGCGATCGTTCGTTCGTGCTTCGAGCCGCGGCCTCGGGCGGCGGCGCGGAGCGCACGTTCGTTCGTGGTCGGGCCGTGGCTTCTGGCTGCGGTGCGACCGCACGTCCGTCGTTCGAGCCGGTGCCCGATACGCCGGCGAGCACCTCGAGCGTCGCGTCGACGTCGCCGATCGTAAGCGATGCCACGTCGACGGCGATGTCGCGCGCGGCACCGCGAAGAAGGGCATAGCCCACACCGCTGCGCCCCTGCCGCGTTTCACCGGACAACCAGGCAACTGCAACG
>DAIRFU010000092.1:0-14646 GCA_036794935.1 Kofleriaceae bacterium
TGTGATCGCCGTCGCTGGTCCACACGAACCGCCCGTCGACGGAGAGCTCGGCCTACAAGCGGACCAAGAACCCGTGGGACGCAGCGCGCGTCCCCGGCGGCAGCTCCGGCGGCAGCAGCGCGGCGGTGGCTGCGGGCCTGTGCGCGGCGAGCCTCGGCACCGACACCGGCGGCTCGATCCGGCAGCCCGCTGCATTCTGCGGCGTCGTCGGCATGAAGCCCACCTATGGCCGCGTGTCGCGGTGGGGCGTGGTCGCGTTCGCGTCGTCGCTCGACCAGGTCGGCCCGCTCGCACGCTCGGTCCGCGACGCGGCGCTCGTGCTCGAGGCGATCGCCGGCTTCGATCCGCGCGACTCGACCTCGCTCGATGCACCGGTGCCCGCGTACACCGAGGCGCTCGTCGGCGACGTCACCGGCCTCAAGATCGGTCTGCCCCACGAGTACTTCGGCGGCGTCGCCTCGTCGGTCGGTGGGACGTCCGCAGCCTCGCCGCAGGGCGGCCCGCTCGATCCCGATGTCAAGGCGGCCCTCGATCGCACGATCGCGGCCCTCGAGGATCGCGGCGCCGAGCTGGTCGACATCTCGCTGCCGCACACCCACCTCGCGCTCGCCGCGTATTACATCGTCGCGCCTGCCGAGGCGTCGTCGAACCTCGCGCGCTACGACGGCATCCGCTTCGGCAAGGCCGCGCAGGGCGCGAAGGACCTGCTCGATCTCTACATGAAGACCCGCGGCGCCGGCTTCGGCCCCGAGGTCAAGCGGCGCGTCATGCTCGGCACGTACGCGCTGCGCTCCGGCTACTACGACGCCTACTACAAGAAGGCGCAGCAGGTGCGCGCGCTGATCAAGCAGGACTTCGACAAGGCGTTCCGCCACGTCGACGTCATCCTCACCCCGACGACGCCGACCGCCGCATTTGCCTTCGGCGCGAAGGCGACGCCGATGGACATGTACATGGGCGACGTCTTCACGCTGTCCTGCAACCTCGCCGGCCTGCCCGGGCTCAGCGTGCCCTGCGGACTCACCGGCGAGGGCCTGCCGGTCGGCGCCCAGCTGCTCGGCAAGCCGCTCGACGAGGCGACGCTGCTCCGCGTCGGCGACGTCATCGAGTCGCTCGTCGGCCTCGGCGACACCCGCCCCAAGGCGGTGGCGTGATGGCCGCGGATCTCGCGCAGCTGCTCGAGACCTGGGAGCCGGTGATCGGCCTCGAGGTCCACGTCCAGCTCGCGACCCACAGCAAGGCGTTCTCGGCGTCGGCCGTCCAGTTCGGTGCGCCGCCGAACTCGCTCACCGATCCGGTCGTGCTCGGCATGCCCGGCACGCTGCCGGTGTTCAATCGCACCGCGGTCGAGCTCGCGCTGCGTCTCGGCGTCGCGACCGAGTCGAAGATCCGCGCGCGCTCGCGGTTCGCGCGCAAGCACTACTTCTATCCCGATCTGCCGAAGGGCTACCAGATCTCGCAGTTCGACGAGCCGCTCTGCGAGGACGGCCGCCTCGATCTCGTGATCGGCGGCGAGGTCAAGCGCATCAAGCTCGAGCGCATCCACCTCGAGGAGGATGCCGGCAAGAACATGCACGTCGGTCAGTACTCGCACGTCGATCTCAACCGCGCCGGCGTGCCGCTCGTCGAGGTCGTCTCCGCGCCGGAGCTGACGAGCGCCGAGGAGGCGGGCGAGTTCATGCGCGCCCTGCACCGCCTCGTCCGCTGGCTCGACATCTCCGAGGCCGACATGGAGAAGGGCCAGATGCGCTGCGACGCGAACGTGTCGATTCGCCTGCGCGGCGAGGACCGGCTCGGCACGCGCACCGAGCTGAAGAACATCAACTCGTTCCGGTTCGTGCAGAACGCCGTCGAGCACGAGATCGCGCGCCAGATCCGGCTCGTCGAGAATGGTGGCCGCGTGACGCGCGAGACCCGGCTGTGGGATGCCGAGCTCGGCACGTCGGCGTCGATGCGGTCGAAGGAGGAGGCGAACGACTATCGCTACTTCCCCGATCCCGATCTGCCGCCGCTCGTCGTCGACGCCGGGATGATGGCGACGATCCTGCGCTCGCTCCCCGAGCTGCCCGCCGCGCGGTTCACGCGCTACGTCAAGGAGCAGGGCCTCTCGCCCGACGACGCGCGCACGCTGATCGGCGACCGCGCCCTCGCCGAGTACTTCGACCTCGTCTGCAAGGTGCACCCCGGACAGCGGTCGGCCTCGGGGGCCCCCTCCAACTCCCCGCGCATGATCGCGAACTGGATGCTCACCGAGCTGCTCGGCGCGCTCAACGCGAGCGACACGTCGATCGCCGAGTCGCCGATGCCGCCGGCGACGCTCTCCGAGCTGATCCGGCTCGTCGAGGACGGCACGATCAGCGGCAAGATCGGCAAGGAGATCTTCGAGGAGAGCTACAGGACCGGCGAGGCACCCGGGCGTATCGTCGAGCGCCGTGGCGTCCAGCAGATCTCCGACGAGGCCGCGCTCTGGGAGATCGTCGATCGCATCGTCGGCGCCAACCCCCGGCAGGCCGCCGAGTACGTCAAGGGCAAGGATGGCCTGTTCGGGTTCTTCGTCGGCCAGGTCATGAAGGAAACTAGGGGCCGAGCCAACCCCCTCATCACCTCGGATCTATTGCACAAACGGCTTGGCCGCTGAGCGGGCTTGACGAATGCCTGTCGATCAGTAAAGTCCGCGATTCCGAAAGCATTTTTCCGCGGAGCCAAGTCATGTACGCCGTGATCCAAACGGGTGGCAAGCAATACCGAGTCGAGCCGGGCAAGACCGTCGTGGTCGAGAAGCTCGTCGGTGATGCGGGCGCCCAGGTCGTGTTCGATCAAGTTCTCCTCGTTTCGTCGGGTGACGGCGGCAACGTGACGATCGGTAAGCCGCTCGTCAGTGGCGCCAAGGTCACCGGCTCGATCGTGGAGCAAACGCGCGGCGACAAGCTCGTCGTGTTCAAGTTCCGCCGCCGCAAGAACTACGTGCGCCGCAACGGTCATCGTCAGGATGTGACCGTCGTCAAGGTCGCCGACATCCAGGCCTAGGAGTAACGCGTCATGGCACACAAAAAAGGACAGGGCTCGACCCGCAACGGCCGCGATTCGAATCCGAAGATGCGCGGCGTCAAGCGCTTCGCGGGCGAGCAAGTGACCGCCGGCAGCATCCTCGTTCGCCAGGTCGGCACCAAGTTCCACGCCGGCAGCAACGTCAGCATCGGCCGCGACTGGACGCTCTTCGCGACCGTCGATGGTGTCGTCAAGTTCGAGCGCTACGGCAAGTCGAAGATGCGCGTCGCGGTCTACCCGCCCGCCGCCGCTGCCGCCGCCGCCGCCTGAACCGCGCCTCCGCGCACGGAAACGACAGCAGCCCGCGCCGATGACTCGGTGCGGGCTTTCGCGCGTCCATCGACGCGGGGGCGAGCGCTTGCTGCCACGCGGCGGGCTTTCGCGCGCTCGCGTGGCGTGCAGGGAGCGAGCGAGTGATTCAGCGCAGCATGCCGGTGATCTGCAGGCCCGTGCGCGTCGGGCTCGAGCCGTACACGGAGATGGCGCGCAGCCGGGCGCCGCGCTGGCCGAGTGCGATCGTCAGCTGCCCGTAGCGCGCGTCGAGCCGGCGGTTGACCTCGATGCGCTGGCTTCGGCCGTTCGCGCGGTGCAGCACGACGTAGTCGATGTACTGCGGGCCCCCGAACCCGTCGAGCTCGATCGACATCAGGCGGCCCACGCGCTGATCGAGAGCGTGGGACGCGTTGCCGTCGTTGGTCAGCGACATCTGCGAAGCGGGCGCGAGCAGGATCTCGCGGCCGCCGGATCGGTTGTCGCGATCGTGGCGACGGTTCCAGCGGTTCCAGTCGCTGCGACGGTCGCGATCGTAGCGATCGTTAGCGAATCGATCGTTGCGATCGTAGCGGACGTGCGGAGCGAAGCGGCCATACGGATCGTGTGCGGTGGCTGCGACGCCACCGGAGATGGTGATGGATGGGGTGTCGAGGACGCGGTGGTCGCGCACCGTCGGCTGTGCGAGCGCCACCGAGGACGACCCGAGGATGAGTGTGATGAAGATGGTCTTGAGCGACATGCCGCTGTGACGCCGACGTGTCGGCGCGATTCACGCCGCGCGTATGAAGCACTGTGAAGGCGAGGAATTCGCAGTGCGTCCGCCGAGTCCGAGATGCGCGCATCGCGCTGTCCGCCCAGCGCGACGACGCGCACCGAGCCGACCGAGGCGGGGTCAGCCGAGGGCGACGACGCGCGCGCCGAGCTGATCGAGCAGCGCAGCATCGTGGGTGGCCAGGATCGTCGCGCGCCCGGCGGCGGCGTGCTCGCGCAGGATCGCGCCGAGCGCGTCGAGGCGGCGGGCGTCGAGCCCGTTGTCGGGCTCGTCGAGCACGAGCAGGCGCGGTGGCCCGAGCAGCGCGGCACCGAGGCACGCGCGGCGGCGCTGGCCAAGCGACATCCGATCGAGCGCGAGGTCCCGCAGCTCGTCGAGGCCGAGCCGCTGGACGAGCTCGACCGATGGTGCCTCCACTGCGCGACTCGCCGCGCACATCGCCCACAGCTCGCCCGCGAGCAAGAAGCCCGGCGGGTCGGCGCCCTCGGGCACGAAGCCGAGCGCCTTGCGCGCGCGCACCCGATCGCGCTGCACGCCCCACACGCTCGCGCCATCGACGAGCACGCGGCCGTCGTGCGGCGCGAGCACGCCGGCAACGGTCATGAGCAGCGTCGACTTGCCGCAGCCGTTCTTGCCCACCACGCCGACGATCTCGCCGGCCGCTGCTGTCAGCTCGACGCCGTCGATCACCAGCCGCCCGCCGCGTTTCACGCGTAGCCGCTCGACCGTCAGGATGGGGCCGCTCGCCGCCGCACCGCGGGTCGCCGAGATGCGGCTGTCCGCCGCGCCGCTGGCCGCCGAGTCACGGCTGGCCGCCGGGTCGCTGCTGTCCGCCGCGCCGACGGTTGTCGTCGGATCGTTGCTCGCCATCGCGCCGCTCTCTGTTGCGTCATCTGCCGTCATGCCGACCTCGCGGTGAGCAGCGCGCAGGCGCCGACGACGACCATGGCCGGGGCGCCGAGCACGCCGAGCCAGCCGACGGCGAGCACGCCGAGCGCGGATGCCACGATCGCTCCAACGACGACCCGCGAGGCGGCGCCCTTGGTATCGGTCTCCGTTCGCACCAGCGCGCGAGTGGCGGCGAGCGCGATCCCGAGCGCGGTCGGCAGCGCGACCAGCGCGAGCCAGCCGGCTGCCGACGCGGGGACGAGCAGCGCCGCCGCGGCGGCCGCGATCGCCGCGCCCACCACGTAGACGCCGGCGACCGCCAGCGCGAGCACGCGAACGCGCGCGGCCGGCGACACGCCGAGCGAGGCCGCGAGCCATGCACTCGCGCGGTGCGCCTCGAGGAGCGGCAGCAGCGCGCCGGCCCAGCCGGGCACGAGCACGATCGCGATCGCGCCGGTGCCGAGTGGCGCACCGTCGGCGCCGGCCAGCGCGTTGTTGCGCACGAACAGCCCCGCGACGAGCCCGGCGAGCACCGCGAGCCCGATGCCGCGGACGAGTGCGTCGGCGGCGCGCCGGCGCAACGCGCGCACGTAGACGCCCCGCAGCGCCGCGCGGTCACTGCGCCAGGTCGGCCAGCCCGCGCGTCGAGGCCGCGGCCGCCAGGTCGCGACGAGCGCGATCACGAGCGACAGCCCCGCCACCAGCGCGAGCCCGCGCAGGCCCTCACCGATCACCCAGAGCGCGAGCCACGGCAGCTGCAGGCCGACGAACGCGGCCGCCGCGAGCACGAGTGGTGGCCAGCGCGGCGCGGGTAACGAGCGCAGGTACGCGGCACCGTCGGCGCGGATCAGCACGCGCGCGGTCGGCACGAACAGCAGCAGCCAGGTCACCGCGAGGATGGCGCCGGCGGTCGGCACGTGGAGCGCGAGCTGGGTCAGGTCGTGCGGGTGCATGCCCGTCGGCCCGAACACGACCCCGCCCGCGATCCCGGCGCCGATCCACACGGCACTCGCTCGCCGGCTCGCGGGCGCGATCACGGCGCGGGTCCACACGGCCAGCCACGGGCTCACGCGAAGGTCATCCCACAGGGACGCGCTCGGGCCAACCCGCTCGGGCGGCTCGCCCCTCCCAGGGGCAGTCGGGCCAAGGCGCTCGCGAGCTCGCGCCCCCCGTCGATCTCCCGCGCTCCGCAGGCTGTTCGCCGTGCGCGCCATTTGCTACGTATCTCGCGGATGCCGTTCATCGACGAGGCCACGATCCGCGTGAAGGCCGGCGACGGCGGCAACGGCTCCGCGGCGTTCCGGCGCGAGGACGGCGTGCCCCGCGGCGGGCCGTCGGGCGGCGACGGCGGCAACGGCGGCAGCGTCATCGTGGTCGCCGACGGGCACCTCGCCTCGCTGCTCGACTACAAGTACAAGCGCCACTACACGGCCGAGCGCGGCGAGGACGGCCGCAACAAGGATCAGTACGGCGCGGCCGCCGACGACCTCACGCTCAAGGTCCCGGTCGGCACCGTGATCTTCGACGCCGAGTCGGGCGAGCCCCTCGCCGACCTCGACACCGACGGCGCGAGCTACGTGCTCGCTCGCGGCGGCATCGGCGGCAAGGGCAACATCCACTTCAAGACACCGTGGAACCAGGCGCCGCGCACCGCCGAGCCGGGCACGCCGGGCGAGGAGCGCACGGTACGGCTCGAGCTCAAGCTGCTCGCCGACGTCGGCCTGCTCGGCTACCCGAACGTCGGCAAGTCGACGTTCATCAGCCGGGTCTCTCGGGCGCGCCCCAAGGTCGCCGACTACCCGTTCACGACGCTGGTCCCCAACCTCGGCGTGGTCCGGCTCTCCGACGAGCGCACGTTCGTGATCGCCGACATCCCGGGCCTCATCGAGGGCGCGAGCGACGGTGCCGGGCTCGGCCACCAGTTCTTGCGTCATGTCGAGCGCTGCCGCGTGCTGCTTCACATCGTCGAGGCGACGTTCACGACCGGCCCGGATCGCTCGCCGAAGGAGGACTTCGACGTCATCAACGGCGAGCTCGCCCGGTACGCTCCGGACCTCGCGACCAAGCCGCAGGTCGTGGTGCTCAACAAGACCGACGCGATCGATCCCAAGGATGTCGCGGAGTACCAGAGCGACTTCGCGGCGCAGAAGATCGACCTCATGACGATGTCCGCGGCGACCGGCGAGGGCGTGGACGCCGTGCTCGAGAAGTTGTGGTCGTTTCTGATGCCTGCGTGAGCCGGACCACAGCGAGTAAAACCGCTGGGTTCCTTCCTTGTCCGGGGCATATCGCGGTGTTACAACCGCTTCATTCCAAAGGACATTGCGCCGACCCGATCGTCGGTGCATGAGGGCTGCCATGCGAGCTTTGAAGAGTGCAGTAGTGGGTCTCTCGCTGCTGATTGCAGCATCCGTGTCGGCGCAAGCCCCCGCGGGAGGGACGACGGGACCGACGCCGACGACGGGAAGCGGCTCTGCGCCCGCGGCGGGGTCCGCGGCTGGCTCGGCGGCTGGCTCGGCGGCGACGCCGGCCACGGGCACGACGCCCGAGGCGCAGCCCGATCTCGCGGCGGTCAAGCCCGAGGACATGCCGACGGCGGTTCGCATGCGCCGGCTCGAGCAGAAGACGCAGGCGCTCAAGGAGCGCGCGTGGCAGCTCAAGGCCCGCGTGCAGATGCTCAAGGAGCAGACGCTCGGCGGCGGCGTCGGTGCGCAGGCACTGATCGCCCACGCCGACCAGATGGGCGCGTCGTTCCGGCTGACCAAGCTGATCTACTCGCTCGACGGCGCGCAGGTGTTCGCGCGCTCCGACGAGGCCGCGGACTCGATGTACAAGACGCGCAGCTTCGACATCTTCTCGGGGCCGATCACGCCGGGTAACCACACGCTGCAGGTCGTCGCGACGTACCGCGGCCACGGCTACGGCGTCTTCGAGTACCTGACCAAGTTCACGTTCACCGCGCGTGGCAGCGCGTCGTTCACGACCGGCGAGGGCAAGATCTCGAAGGTCGAGTGCAAGGGCTACGAGAAGGGCGGAGCCGCCACGCCGATGGAGAAGCGCCCGGCGATCGAGTGCAAGGTCACGGACGTCGCACCGGAGAAGCCGACGGAGTCGACGGCACCGGCCGCGCCGACGACCACCCCCGGCACGACGCCGCTGCCGCCCCCGGCTGCCGGCGCACCGGGGAAATAGTTTATGCGGCTCGGCAAGCTTGTCGCCACGCTGGCGCTCCTCCTCGCGAGCAGCACCGCGATCGGCGCGCCCGATCTGAAGAGCCGGCTATCGTCGTACGAGAGCGAGGCCCAGGCGCTCGCGACGAACCTGCCGCAGCCGAACCAGATGAGCACCGAGACCGGGCAGCGCCGGCTCGTCGACGCCCAGGTCGCGTTCGCGATCGGCGACTACGACACCGCGTCGCTCGTGCTGTTCGATCTCGTCGGCAAGACCCAGGGCGCCGACAAGGAGACCGCGACGTTCTACCTCGCCGAGTCGCTGTACAACAAAGGCGACCGCGGCGCCGCGCGCACGTACTTCCAGGACGTGGTGGCAAGCTCCGCCGGCGGCACGTACTACCAGCCGGCGCTGATGCGCATCGTCGAGATCGCGATCACCGAGCACGACACCCAGTCGGCCGAGGACGCACTGACCAAGCTCGGCTCGACCACGCAGAGCGCGGCGGTGCCGTACATCCGAGGCAAGTGGGCGTTCTCCGAGGGCACGTACGACGACGCGATCGGCTTCTTCTCGAGCGTGCCGAAGGGCTCGGAGTACGACGCGCAGGCGACGTACTACCTCGGCACGACCTACATCGCGAAGCAGGATCTCGCGAAGGCGACCGAGATCTTCACGAACCTCGTCAACCGCAAGCCGACGTCGAACACCGACCGCCGCGTCACCGAGCTCGCCCAGCTCGCGCTCGGCCGCGTGTATTACGAGCGCGAGCAGCCGTCGAAGTCGATCGACAGCTACCTGCTCGTCGACCGTGGCAGCGATCTGTTCCCGACGGCGCTCTACGAGGTGTCGTGGGTCTACGTGAAGAGCAAGCAGTA
The DNA here is from genome assembly GCA_036794935.1 of Kofleriaceae bacterium. GTDB lineage: Bacteria > Myxococcota_A > Polyangia > Haliangiales > Haliangiaceae > JABFXX01. The sequence goes on from DAIRFU010000092.1 coordinate 9,031, forward strand.
CGACAAGGCGCTCGTCGCGCTCGAGCTGCTCAACCGCCTCGATCCCGAGTCGACGGCCGCGCCGACCGTGCGCATCCTCGAGGGCAACCTGCGCATCCGCAAGGCGCAGCTGCTCCGTCACGCGCAGGTCACCGGCACGGTGTCGAGCGAGGAGAAGTCGGATCCACCGGCCGAGTACGCGAAGGCGGAGAAGATCTTCACCGAGACGCACGATCAGTTCGTGCCCTCGTACCAGGCACTCAACCGCATGGTCGACGGCACGCTCGATCCGGCGTCGTTCATCGACCAGATCTCGGGCCGCAACAAGCGCGTGTTCGCGTCGTCGGCACCGATCCCGGAGAAGGCCGCGCAGTGGCTGCGCGAGGAGCCCGAGGTCCAGCGCGTCGTCAACGTCGAGAGCGACCTCTCGGATATCCAGAACAGCCTCGACGAGGCCGAGGGCACGATCACCCGGCTCGAGGGCGTGATCGCGACCGGCGACCGGCTGACGCTGTACCCGGCCCTGTCGTCGCGGCGCATGCGCATCGCGGCGATCCAGCACGACCTGATCGGCATCCGCAGCCAGCTCCACGATCAGGCCGGCTCGAGCGATCCGAACCGCAAGGCACTCGTCGCCCAGTACCAGGCGCTCGGCGATCCCGAGCAGGCACACGGCGAGCGCACGAGCGCGGCGATCGCCGGCTACGAGAAGATCGAGGAGTCCGCGCAGGAGGTCGAGAGCGCGGTGACGTCGATGCAGGCGACCGCGGTCGCGCTGCGCACGTACGCCCCGAACCTGCCCGACGACCAGCGCACGACCCTGCAGACGCAGCTCGACGAGGTCACGCAGGAAGCGCGCGCGGTCGAGGACGAGCTCGGCGACATCCGCAAGGAGGTCGTGCTCGGCAAGGATCTCGCGCCGGTCGGCGACGAGGACCTGATGCGCGCGCGCGAGCTGCGCGCCCGGGTCAAGCAAGCACTCGACGCCGAGTACCGAAACCTCGGCGGCCGCGGCGGTGCGCTCGCCGATCAGGCGGCGCGGATCGCCAGCGCGCTCGATCAGGCGGACGCGCAGATCGATTCGCTCGTCGGCCGTGGCCTCGAGGACGTCAAGCGTATCCTCGTCGAGGAGCGCAAGAACGTCGTCGAGTACCGCCAGCTGCTCGCGGAGTACGAGGCGGAGGCGCGCACGGTCGGCGCCGAGGTGCTCGCGCAGAGCTTCAAGTCCGTCCGCGACAAGCTGTACGACGTGGTCGTGCGCAGCGACGTCGGCAACGTCGATGTCGCGTGGTCCGAGCGCGAGGGCGTCACCGACGATCTCAAGCGCCTGAACCTGGCGCGCGCGCGCGACCTCAAGCAGCTGCGCGACGAGTTCCGGTTCATCCTCGACGAGTCGCTGCCGACGCCGGCCACGCCCGAGCCGACCGAGCCCGAGGCGGCACCGTCGCCCGAGGCTGCGAGCCCCGATGCCGGCGGCACCGGCGCACGCATCAAGCCCGCCGGGGAGGCGACCAAGGCCGCCGCACCGCCGGTCGTCAAGCCCGACGCCTCGTCACCGAAGGGAGGCTCGAAGTGAAGCGAGCACCTCTGATCGCGCTCGTCTTGCTCGTCGCGGGCGGCGTCGCCGTCGCCCAGCCGGGCACGCAACCACCGGCGCCCACGCCCGCACCGTCGCCGACGCCGGTCGACGAGCCGCCGCCGAGTGCACCGGGTCTCGGCCAGCCGCAGCCGGTGCCCGTCACGGGCGCGCTCGAGCTCACGCCGCAGGAGCTCGAGGAGCTCAAGGCCGTCGAGGCCGACTACGAGCAGTTCCTCGAGGCCGCCAAGACGCACGACGCCCGGCTGCGCATGGTCGCGCGCAACGAGTACACCGAGCGCACTGCCCAGCTCGAGAAGCGCTACGCGGAGCGGATCGCGAACGCCGAGGCCGACAAGGTCAAGCGGAACCAGCTCACCAAGGAGCGGCTCGAGAAGTTCCTCGCCGATCATCCCAAGCACGAGCACTTCACGCCCGACGCGTTGTTCCGGCTCGCCGACCTCTATCTCGACGAGGCCGACGAGGAGGTCGATCGCCGGCTCGCCGCGCTCGATGCCGCGGGACCCGATCCCAACGCGCCCGATGCCGCGGCGATCGTCGCCGATTACTCCAAGTCGATCGATCTGTGGGAGCGCATCCTCAAGGAGTTCCCGAGCTACCGGCAGACGCCGTCGACCCTGTACCTGCTCGCGTACTACGGCAAGACGAAGGACGAGCGGCGCTCGCTGCAGCTGTTCCTCGCGCTCGCCTGCGCGAATCGCTACAAGTGGTACGACCCGCCGCCGCCGATCCCGGACCGCAAGGAGGCGATCAAGCGCGTCGAGATGAAGACGCTGCGCGAGGTCTACGGCGACTGCACCGCGTACCCGGGCGCCGACGTCGAGCTCGTGCGCCACGCGTGGGTGCGCGGCATCGCCGACTATCACTTCACCGTCCCCGGCGAGATCGACGATGCGATCGCCGCGTACAACAAGGTCGCCAACGGCGGCCAGGACAGCAAGCTCTACGCCGAGGCGCTCTACAAGCTCGCGTGGAGCTACTACAAGCGCGACTTCCTCAAGGAGTCGATCGCGAAGTTCGACGAGAGCGTCAAGCTCTACGACAGCACGGTCGCGGCGGGCAGCACGCCGCCCCTCGAGCTGCGCGAGGAGTCGATCCAGTACATCGCGGTCGCGTTCACCGATCCGTGGCTCGGCGAGACCGACACCGATCCGTCGAAGGCATTCGAGCGCGCGAAGGAGTTCTACAAGGGCCGCGAGAACGAGCCGCACGTCCGCGACGTGTGGGTCGCGCTCGGCCAGGCGTTCGAGGATCTCCAGGCGTGGGACCAGGCCGTCGACGCGTATCGCATCGCGATCGGGCCGCCGTGGGAGCTGAACCCGGAGAACCCGGTCGTCCACCAGAAGATCGTCAACGTGTTCGAGAGCAAGGGCGACAAGTTCGCGGCTGACCAGGCCGCCGCCGAGCTCGCGACGCGCTACGCGCCGGGCACGCCCTGGTACACGGCGAACGAGAAGGACCGCGAGGCGATGGAGAACCAGCGCCGGATCGCGGAGCGCGCGCTCTACGCCGCCGCGCGCAACACCCACGCCGCGGCGACGACGCTGCGCAAGGACTACGAGGCCGCCGGCGCGAAGGATCCGCAGCAGAAGCAGGAGTACCTCGCGATGTACGGCAAGGCGGTCGACCTCTACCGCCAGTTCATCGCGACCTATCCCGAGAGCGACTACGTCTACGAGTTCACGTTCCTCCAGGGCGAGGCGCTGTTCTACAGCGAGCGCTACGAGGAGGCGGTCGTCCAGTACAAGTGGGTGCGCGATCACCGCGACCTCGGCCAGACGTACTACCTCGATGCCGCGCGCTCGGTGCTCGCGTCGTACGAGGCAGCCGCGCAGCAGCAGGTCGCGGCGGGCACGCTGCAGCCGCTCAAGGTGCCGACCGTCGCCGATCTGCGGGCGATCCCGCAGCCGTGGCAGCCGCAGCCGATCCCGCAGGTCTACCTCGAGCTCCAGGCCGAGTACGACAACTACCAGAACATCGTGCAGGACCCGGCGGCCGCGCCCGGCCAGGGCATCAACGCCGCGCTGATCAGCCTCGCGTACCTCCACACCGACGACGCGATCGCGCGGTTCACGAAGGTGATGGACAAGTTCTGCGCCGCACCGCCGGCGAAGAAGGGCGAGCTCGCGCCGGCCGCGAAGGCCAAGGACGGCATCCTCGCGATCTACGAGGCGCAGGGGAACTTCGATGCGATCGAGGCGACGAACAAGCGCTTCATCACCGCGAAGTGTGGCGACGACAACGCGATCCAGCTCGCGATCAACCAGAACCGATCGCTCAACTTCTCGCGCGCCGCGGAGCTGTTCAGCAAGCAGGAGTACCTGCCGGCGGCCGAGGCGTTCTATCGGTTCTACAAGACCGCGCCGCAGACCGACGCCGATCTCCCGGTCGCGCTCTACAACGCGGCGGTGAGCTACAAGCTCTCCGATCGGCCGAAGACGGCGATCGCGCTGTTCAAGGAGTTCACGAGCCGGCCGGAGAAGAACTTCCGCGAGAGCCCGTACTACCTCGATGCGATGCGCCTGACCGCGGCGAGCTACCAGGCGTCGTTCCAGTACGACCAGGCGGTCAAGACGTACCTCGATCTCTACGCGACGACGAAGAAGGCGCAGAAGCTCGGCATCAAGCCGCCCGAGCCGCTGCCCGGCGAGAAGCCGCTGACGCTCCAGCAGATCGGCCTCGACGCCGTCTACAACGCGGCCTACGCCGCCGAGGTCAGCCGTGACTTCAAGCGCGCCGTCGACCTCTACAAGCAGTACCTCAAGATCGAGCCGGACCGCCGCAAGCAGGATCGCGCGCAGTGGTCGATCGCCGGCATCTATCGCCAGTCGGGCGACATCAACAACATGATCGCCGCGTTCGATGCCTGGCGCCGCAAGTACGGCAAGGACCCCGGCAACGAGGACGACTACGTGAAGTCGTACCACGACACCGCCGAGGCCCAGCGCAAGAAGGGCCGCACCGCCGCCGCGACCTCCGCCGAGAAGGCGACGATCGAGGCGTGGAAGCAGCGCGGCGCGATCAAGAACTCGGCCGGCGCCAAGATGGCCGCCGAGTTCGCGCTCGCCGACGCCGAGACCTTCTACGAGACGAAGTGGTCGCCGTTCCAGATCAAGAAGGCGGCCTCGAGCACGAACCTCAACACGGCGAAGAAGCAGATCCAGACCCAGAAGGACTCGATCGAGAAGCTGCGCAAGCAGGCCGAGGACAAGTACATCGCGCTCGATCAGTTCGGCGTGCTGTCGGCGTCGATGGCGGCGAAGGTGCGCTTCGGCGACATCCAGTACGACCGCGCGATGAAGATCGCGGACATCCCGATCCCGAAGATCATCCAGAACAACGATGCCGCGATCGTCGCGTTCGAGACCCAGCGCGATCAGCAGCTCAAGAAGGACCTCGACGAGGCCAAGCTCAACTGGTCGGATGTCGCCGAGCTCGCCAAGCGCGGCGGCGTGTCCAACGAGTGGAGCCAGCACGCGCTCGAGAACCTCGCCCGCGAGTTCCCGGACGAGTACAAGGCGCTGCGCCAGGAGCTGGTGCAGGGAACGGATGCGCCATGATGTCGAACGCTTCCACGGCAGATCGACTCGCGTCCTCGCGCGTCTATAGGTCCATGACCCGGCGCCTCGGGGCGATGATCTTCTGCGCGCTCGTCGCCGCCTGTGGCGGTGGCAGCAAGCAGGGCACCACCACGCCCGCCGGTGGCGGCGGGGCCGGCGGGGCCGGGGGCGGCAGCGACTCGCAGTCGATGACCGACACCGGCGCGCCAGCGGGTGACGGCACCGGCGGCGACACGGCCGGGATGCCCGGAGACACCGCGAGCATGCCGGGCGAGACCGGCGAGGACACCGGCGCGAACCCGGCGGGCGAGCCGGCCGTGGTGTTCCCGAACCTCGATCCGGATCCCGCGCAGGCCAAGGCGCAGGTCGATCAGCAGCTCGCGGTGGCCAAGCAGGCGCTCTCGCAGAAGCCTGCCGATGCGGACGGAGCGCTGAGCGCGGCCAAGCAGGCGCTCGCGATCGATGCGTCGAGCGTCGAGG
>DAIRFU010000632.1:0-4189 GCA_036794935.1 Kofleriaceae bacterium
TCGTGCCGACGGTGCGCGCCGAGCCGCGCTTGGGATCCATCGCGACCATCGTGCGTGGCACCGCGCGCAGCTGGCGCTGGAAGCGCGCCGAGTACAGATCGCCCTCGAGGAAGTCCCACCACGACGTGTGGTCGTACTCGCCGAGGCGGCGCGCGTCGCTGGTGGTGAGGAACTGGAGGATCTTCGCCGCGAACAGGGCCATGTCCTCGCTGTCGAAGTCGAGCACCTGGAAGAACAACTCGAGCGCCTCGAGCACGTCGTAGGGCCTGGAGACGCGCTGCCGGTAGAACCGGAACCACGTGTCGTGATCGACGAGCGCGATCGCGCTCTCGGTGGTCGCGCGCAGATGATCGACGACCTTGCCGCCGGCCGGTGTCGGGATCCGGCTCATCGTGTCGATCACGTGCGTGTAGAACCGCGGATAGAAGCGAAAGCCGTGCTCGCCGGGCAGGTCCTTGCGCCCGTCGGTGCCGCTGCCGGCGACGGGCTGCGAGCGCGCCTTGCCGCCCCACGCCGGGCGTGTCTCGTAGATGTCGACCGCGAAGCCGCGCTCGACGAGCTCGTGGGCGGCGGTCAGACCCGCCACGCCACCACCGATCACGATCACCTTGGGATTGGCCATATCACTCCACGGCGCCGCCGGTGTTCCACATCACCGCGAACGCCAGATCTCCGCAATCTACCGTCGAGCCGGTCAGCCGCGCCACCGCGAGGCGGTCGACCTTGCCGCCACGGTCGGCGGCGACGGCGGCCGCGCGCGCGAGCACGCGATCGGCTGCCACGTGGTTGCCGAGCACGCGCTCGGCCTGGCCCCACAGCCGCAGCGCGGTGGGGGCGTAGAACGAGAACCGGCCGCGCCGGAACAGAGCCCGCGCGCGGCTCCGGGCGCGGCGTGCCGGCGCGCGCTCGCGCAGCCCGAGCTCGGCGGTCGCGAGCAGCGTGTCGAGCATCGCCGATACCGCGGGCATCGCGGCGAGCCACTGCGAGCGGGCGGTGCGGGCGAGCTCGGTGCCGATCGCCTCGGCGCGCGTCCAGTCGCGTTCGGCGAGCGCGAGCTCTCCGGCGAACACCTGGCGGTAGATCGATGCCATGCCGCGGCGGGCGGCGGGCTGGCGATCGAGCTCGCGCGCGACGAGGCGTGCGGCGGCGAGGTTGCCATCGAGGACGAGTGCGCGGCCGCGGTAGCTGCCGAGCAGCGCGCGAGAGATCAGATCATCGCTCGCTTCGGCGAGCTCGCCGAGGATCGCGAGCGCGCGCGTCGGCTCGCCGGAGTACAGCTCGCCGAGCGCCTGGTACGTGCGCAAGAACGATGCCTCCCACGAGCGCTCGATGCCGAGCTTCTTGCAGATTGCCTCGCCGTCCTGGTGCGCGCGCCGCATCGCCGCCCAGTCGCCGCGCAGGGTCGCGAGGATCCCGGCGCAGCCGGCGGCGACCATGCGCGGGTAGGGCGACGTGCTGTGCGCCGAGATGCGATGTGCGCTCGCGAGCGCGCGGTCGCCGAACCGGCCGAGCGAACCAACGCCGAGGTACGCCGCGAGCATCGCCATCCCGAGCCCCTGCGCGTCGCGGTCGCCGGCGCGCTCGGCGATCTGGATCCCGCGCAGCACGTACTCGAACGACTCGATCGGGTACGGGGTGGAGAGAAAGCTCGCGATCACGCGGTACGCGGCGGCGAGCACCGGATCGGTCGGCGCGCGCACCGGGACCGGCACGAGCCAGCGCGTCGCCACGCCGATCGTGCGCAGCGCACTGGTCGCCCGCCCCCGCGCGCGGGGTTCGCCGCGGCGGACGAGCACGCCATCGAGGATCGCGAGGCCGCGCTCGATCTCGCCGAGCTTGATGTAGCTCTCCGCCGCGCGCACGCGCCAGTGCTCGCCACGCGCCTCGTCGAGGCTCTCGCGGGCGCCGCGTGCCACCGAGTGACTCGCGAGCCGCGCCGCTTCGTTGGCGAGCGTCTCGAACTCGGTCGCGGCGCTGGCGAGCTTGCCGCCGAGGAACAGACACTCTGCCTTGTCGGCGCGCCGCTCGCCGGCACCGAGCACGACCGCGCGGCCGTACCAGTCGGCGGCGACGCCCCACGCGAGCTGGGCGCGCGCGGCATCGCCGGCGACGATCGACCAGTGTGCGGCGCGCGCGCGATTGCCGGCGTGCTCGTGGTGAAACGCGAGCTGATCCGGGGCGCCGCCCTCGCGCTCGAGCAGCTCCGCGAAGCGGTCGTGCAGCGCGCCGCGCACCTCGGCTGCGATCGCGTCGTGGGCCGCGCCGCGCAGGCGCTGGTGATAGAACGTGTAGACCGGATCGCCACTCGCCGACGGCGTCACCTTGATGATGCGGCCGTCCTCGAGCCCGCGCAGCACCGACGACAGCTGTGCGGACGGCAGCTCGGCGAGCGCGCGCAGCTGCTCGAACGTCGTGACACCGACCGCGACGGACGTGATCTCGGCGACCGCGCGCTCGGCGGGGCTCAGCCGCTCGAGCCGGCGCAACTCGGCATGGTGCGGATCGGCGTGGCCCTCGTCGCCGAGCTCGCGGCCGATCAGCTCGGCGAGGTACGGGTTGCCGGCGGCCTGGCGCGCGGCGGCCTGCAGGCGCTCGGTCGGCGCGTGCGGCGCGACCGCGGCCATCAGCTCGACGAGCTCGGCCGGCGCCATCGCCGGCAGCTCGATGCGCTCGGCGGCCGGACCGAGCCGCGCGAGCAGTGCGGTGACCGCGTCGGGCAGCGCGCCGTCGGCGGTCCACGTCGCGACGATCGCGAGCGGCCGGGCGACCCGCTCGACGAGCAGCGCGAGCAGCTCGAGGCTGTCCTCGTCCGCCCACTGCAGGTCGTCGATCACGATCGTGCCGCGCGTGACGATCACCTGCTGGAACAGCTGGGTCATCGCGATCAGCGCGCGCTCGCGCTCCACGCGCAGGTCCTCCGCCACCGGCGCATCATCGGTGTCGAGGAGGGGACCGAGTGCCGGGAACACGCGGCCGAGCGCGCCGACATGCTCGATCGCCGCCGCGAGCCGCGGAAGCGCCGCGAGCTCGCCCGCGAGATCGTCGATGATGAAATCGAACGCGCGGTACGGGACGCGCTCGCGGTCGTGGCAGCGGCCGCGCCACACGAGCGCCTGCTCGGCATCCTCGGCGGGGAGCCCGAGATCGTCGAGCTGCACGGTCGCGGCAGCGCGGCGCGCGCGGGCGAGCGCCTCCTCGACGAGTGCTGTCTTGCCCGACCCCGAGGGCCCGGTCACGAGCACGAGGTGCGCGCGCGGGCGCAGGTCGGCGAGTCGCGCCTCCAGCATCGCCAGCTCGGCCTCGCGGCCGACGAACTGCGCGACGTTGCGCACCGGGCGCGGCGACGACAGCGCACCGGTCAACTGCACCGCGACCTGCAGCGCGGTCGGCCGGCGCACCGGATCCGCGGCGAGCATCTGATCGATCAGCTCGTCGAGGTCGTGTGGAACGTCGGGATTGATCGCGCTCGCGCGGGGCAGCGACATCTTGCGCTTGAGCCGCGACAGCACGTGCAGCGCGCCTCCGAACGGCGGCGAGCCGGTGACGAGCTCGAACGCGAGCACGCCGAGCGAGTAGACGTCCATCGCCGGGCTGATGCTGAGCCGCTCGACATACTCGGGTGCGAGGTAGGCCGCGGTACCGACGATGCGGGTCTCGCGCGCCATCACCTCCTCGGCGTGCCGGCGCTCGAGCGCGAGCCCGAAATCGAGGAGCTTGACGCTGCCCTCGCCGACGATCACGTTCGACGGCTTGAGGTCGCGGTGGATGACGCCGCGGGCGTGAAGGAACGCGAGGGCCTCGGCGAGCTGGGCGAGCACGCCGCGGACGCGCGGAAAATCGACGTCCGGTACGCCCGGCGTGGTGATCTCGCCGGCGACGCCCGGACCGACCGAGATCTCGGTGTGGGCCTCCTGCAGCGGCACGGCATCGCGGGTCGGCAGGTCGCTGTGCGCCGTGATGTCGGCGACCACGCGTCGGGGCCGCGCGACCCACGTACGCGGGTCGACCCCGGGCAGGTACTCCATCGTGAAGTAGCAGGACTGCTCGTGTGCGACGAGCTCGTAGAGCTCGACGAGATTGGGGTGGCGCAGCGACGCGACCGCGCGAAACTCGCGCTTGAGCCACAGGGTGGCGTCGTGGTGGGTGATGCCGCGGAACTTGATCGCGACGTCCATATCGCGGCGCAGAT
>DAIRFU010000093.1:0-2339 GCA_036794935.1 Kofleriaceae bacterium
CGCGTAGTCGCCGGGCAAGAACAGCATGATGATGAGCATCAGCAGCAGCTCGAGCGAGATCAGCACCGTGCCGATGCTCATGCCGGCCTCGAGCGGGATCGAGTACGTGCCGTACGGCTTGCCGCGCAGCGACGAGAACGCCGCGCGCGAGTTCGCGAACGTGTTGACGCGGATGCCGAAGAACGCGACGAGCGAGCTGCCGAGGATACCGATCACCGAGAAGCCGGCGATCGCGATGACCTTGGGAATCGGTACGCGTGGCGTCTCGAGGACCGCGAAGTACACGACGATGACGGCCGCGATCAGGATCCAGAGCTGGAAGATGAACTTGGCCTGCGTGCGCAGGTACGTCTTGCAGGTCGAGTAGATGAGCTCGCTGATCTCGATCATCGCCTTGTGGGCGGGGAGATTCTTGAGCTTCTGGTACTTCATCATGCCGAACAGCAGGCCGAGCACGCTGACGCCCAGACCGATGGCCAGCAGTGTCCAGCCGGACATGCCCAGGAAGTGCACCTGATGAAAGTCAGGCAGCTTGAGGTCAGCCTCGCTGTGAGGTCTCGCGGAATGGCCGGTCGCCGCAGCGGCTTGGGCGAGCCAGGGAATCAAGGACGTCATGGAGTGTTCCTCGGGTGTCTCGTGAAGGGGGGCGTTATAAGGAGCAACCGTTCGGGAGTGCAAGGGTGAACGGAAGGCAAGTTGTTCGTTTCGTTGAACCTTCCCGGCCGGATCGTGGTATGGAACGCTGCCCGAAAGGCTTTCGCCCCCGATGCGCCGCCCCGAAATTCTGGCGCCCGCCGGTGACCGCGACGCGCTGGCCGCGGCGCTCGCTGCCGGCGCCGACGCTGTCTACTTCGGTCTCGACGACGGATTCAACGCGCGCGCGCGTGCCGAGAACTTCCCATCGACGGCGCTCGCCGAGGTCGTCGCGTGGGTTCACCGCGCCGGGGCCCGCGCGTACGTCACGCTCAACACGCTCGTGTTCGAGCCCGAGCTCGCGATCGTCGAGGAGCTGATCCGGCGCATCGCCGCCGCCGGGATCGACGCGATCATCGTCCAGGATCCCGCCGTCGCGCTGCTCGCGCGTGCGATCTGTCCCGCGCTCGAGGTCCACGCGTCGACCCAGATGACCGCGTCGAGCCCGCTCGCGGTCGGCCTGCTCGGCGAGCTCGGGCTGACGCGCGTCGTCGTGCCGCGCGAGCTCTCCGTCGACGAGATCCGCAGCTACCGGGCGGGCACTGCGATCGAGCTCGAGGTCTTCGTGCACGGCGCGCTGTGTGTCGCGTGGAGTGGCCAGTGCCTGTCGTCGGAGGCGTGGGGTGGGCGCTCGGCGAACCGCGGCCAGTGCGCGCAGGCGTGCCGCCTGCCCTACGCGCTCGTCCTCGACGGCACCGTGCGCGACCTCGGCGAGGTCGAGTACCTGCTGTCGCCGAAGGATCTCGTCGGGCTCGACGTCGTGCCCGCGCTCGCCGAGGCCGGTGTCGCGAGTCTCAAGATCGAGGGCCGCCTCAAGGGCCCGGCCTACGTCGCGACCGCGGTCGCGCAGTACCGCCGTGCCGCCGCGGCCGCCGTCGGCGAGGCGCCGCCTCCGCTGCCCGTCGACCTGCCGCTCGATCGAGAGGCGCTCCACGTCGCATACAGCCGCGGTGTCTCGGCGGGCTTCCTCGCCGGTGCCGATCACCAGACGCTCGTCGAGGGGCGCTTCCCGCGCCACCGCGGGCTGCCGCTCGGCCGCGTCGTCGCCATCGAGGGCGACGAGCTCGAGGTGGTGGAGGATGCCGCGCAGCGGCCCGTCACGGGCGCTCTCGTCGCCGATCCTGCGGATGTCCGGGATCCGGACCCTGCGAGCCGGACGCCGGACCCGGCGAGCCGAACGCCGGACCCGGCGAGCCGAACGCCGGACCCGGCGGTCCGCATCGCGGAGGTGCGCGCCGGCATGGGCGTGGTGTTCGACGCCGGGACACCGGAGCTACCGGAGCAAGGGGGCCCGATCTTCGCGGTCGCCCGGACCCCGCGCGGCCATCGCCTGCGCTTCGGGCAGCCCGGACCCGATCTCTCGCGCGTCCACATCGGCGACTACGTCTGGATCAGCTCGGATCCGAAGGTGACGCGCGCCGGCGACAAGGCCGCCGAGGCGGGCCGGCTGCCGCTGGGCCGGATCGCGGTCGATCTGGAGGTCCGCGGCGCGGTCGGCGAGTCGCTCGTGGTCCGCGCCCGGATCTCGCGACGCGCGGGGCCCGATCAGGCGGCGCCGCGCGATCCACCGGCGCCGCGCGACCAAGCGCCGCCGCGCGATCAAGCGCCTCCGCGCGATCCACCGGCGCCGCGCGATCCACCGGCGC
>DAIRFU010000093.1:2439-11095 GCA_036794935.1 Kofleriaceae bacterium
CCGCGCGATCAAGCGCCTCCGCGCGATCCACCGGCGCCGCGCGATCCACCGGCGCCGCGCGAGACCGAGGATCCCTCGCGGGCCGTCCTCGCCGAGGCAGCGAGCGCGACGGCACTCGCGATGGCGCGCGGCGGTGGTCTCACGCGCGAGCTGCTCGCCGACAAGCTCGGCACCCTCGGTGGCACACCGTTTCACCTCGGCGCGCTCGATACGCACCAGCTCGCCGCGGGCCTCCACCTGCCCGTCTCCGAGCTCAAGGAGATGCGGCGCCGGATCGTCACCGAGCTCGACGCGGCAATCGCGCGTGTCGATCGAACCGTGACGCCCGGCTCGGTGATCGAAGGCGTGCGCGCGCAGGTTGTCCGTGCCCCCGTGGGCGCGGCGGACCGCATCGCAGCTCGCGGCGAGGCGAGTGCCTCGGCGGCGGGCGCGGCAGCGCCGGTGCTCGTGGCGCTGTGCCGCGACGACGCGCAACTCGATGCCGTGCTCGACGCCGGCGCCCGCGAGGTCGAGCTCGACTGGATGGAGCTGGTCGGTCTGGGGCGCGCGGTCGAGCGGGCGCGCGCTCGCGGGGCGCGGGTCACGATCGCCACCGTCCGCGTGCAGAAGCCCGGCGAGGACAAGATCGACGCGCACCTCGCGCGACCCGAACCAGATGCGGTCCTCGTGCGCAGCTGGGGCTCGCTCGCGTACTTCGCGCAGCAGGCACACGACCGCCACGACATCGACGACGGTGCCGCCGATCAGCGCACACTCGGCCACCACCACGACATCTCCGACGGTGCCGCCGATCAGCACACGATCGCCCGCCACGACGCGCCGGCGCGTACGCCCATCCTGCACGGCGACTTCTCGCTCAACGTGACGAACTCGATCACGGCCGGCTGGGTACTCGGGCATGGCCTCGCCACGATCACCGCGGCGCATGATCTCGACCGCGATCAGCTGTTCGCGCTGCTCGCGACCGCACCGCGCGGCAGGGTCGCCGTCACGATCCACCACCACATTCCGACCTTTCACACCGAGCACTGCGTGTACGCGCACCTGCTCTCGAGCGGGCGCGACTTCCGCAGCTGCGGCCGGCCCTGCGAGCGGCACGAGGTCGCGCTGCGCGATCGGGTCGGCCTCGTCCACCCGGTGATCGTCGACGTCGGCTGCCGCAATACCGTGTTCAACGCGCAGGCGCAGTCCGCCGCCTCGATCGTGCCCGAGCTGCTCGTGCGCGGCGTGCAGCGGTTCCGGATCGAGCTCGTGCGCGAGACCGCCGAGGAGGCGGGCCGGCTCTACCGTGCATACGCGGCGCTGGTCGCCGGGCGCAGCACGCCGGCCGAGGTCCTGCGGGCTGCCGCGGTGCACGAGCAGTTCGGCGTCACCCGCGGCACGATGCGCACGCTGACGGTCCTGCGCTGAGCCGACCCGAGCTGAGCCGAGCCGCCGGGCACGGGCCCCGACACGCGTGTCAGGCTCTCAGAAATCCGTGACATCCCGGTCTGTTGACGGCCTGACGCGAGTCGCGACAGGCGTGTCAGGAATCTCTCGACTTTCATCAAGTCCCCGCCCGGCCTCCATGCCGCGGCCGAGCTGGCAAACCCATGCACGACGCGAGCTTCCGGGCGCTCGATCGAATCGGGTCGAGTCGGGCGGAGTCTGGCATCGCGGCTGCTCTAGGGACCGCTCATGCTCAAGTCGGCCGTCACCGTCTCGCTCGTCCTCGCTGCCACGTCGGCGTACGCCAACACCGAAACCACGACGGCGGACACGCTCGTCGTCGTCACTCCGAACGCGCCCGTGGTCGTCACGCAGGGCGCGCCCGCACCGGTCGTGATGGCGCCCGGCGCCGCCGAGATGCCGCCGTCCGCGACGCCGCCGGCCACGGCGAATGGCGCACCACAGAACGAGAGCTGGGCGAACGTCTCGCACATCAATGGCGTGCCCGTGAAGGTCGGCGAGCGGCAGGACTACCTGTACAAGCCGAAGAAGTTCAACGTATCGGCGAACCCGTTCGGCTTCTTCTTCGGTTACTACGACCTCGCCGCGAGCATGGCGCTGGGTCAGAACCTCGGCGCGACGCTCGCGATCACCGGCTGGGACCTCGATGGCGACTCGCAGGGCGGCTACCAGATCAGCGCGACCTTGCCGCTCTACTTCCGCAAGACGTTCTCGGGACCGTTCCTCGAGGGCGGCCTGCTCGTCCGCACGTCGCACCACCAGGACTACGACTACGTGTACGACTGCATCGACTGCTCGACCTCGATGTCGGACTCGTGGGCCGGCCCGCAGCTGATGTTCGGCTGGCACTGGACGTTCGACTCCGGCCTCAACCTCGCGTTCGCCGGCGGCGTCGCCAAGCACATGAGCGGCGACGGCGACACCGACGCGAACGGCTACTTCCGCGTCGGCTACGCGTTCTGATCGTGCGCTACGCGGCGGCCGCGCGCGACGGCGGCTGCACCGGATCGGCGCGCAGCTCGGCCGGCAGGATCCGCTGGATCTTCTTCGCCCACCGCGTGCACGCGTCGAGGCCGGTCATGCCCGGCAGCTGCGCCATCCGGCGCTCGATGTAGCTCGTGACCTCGAGGATGCGGTTGTTGGGGAACAGCCGCGCGACGAGCTCGGCACTCTCCGCCTCGCTCTTCACGCCGCTGCCGACCGGCGCGTAGAAGTGTCGCGCGATGAAGCGGCAGAAGCGCTGGTTCTGCGGGTTGCCCTCGAGCCGGCGGCGCGCCTGGCCGAAGTAATACGCGAAGTGCCGGCGCTCCTGCTTCGCGATCCGGCGGAACAGCTCGGCGAGCACCGGGTTGGTCGTCTGCCGGATCATCTCCTCGTAGGCCTGCATGGTCAGGCACTCCTGCAGCGCGCCCCAGAACATCCACAGCGCGACGAAGCGCTGCGGCATCGTGCGGGCCATCAGCTGCTGGACGCCGTCCTCGACGCGGGCCTTGAGCCGCGCGCCGGCACGCACCTTCGTGCTGCGATCGGTCGCGCTCTCGATCGCGACGCCGCACTCCTGCATGAGGCGCGTGATCGCGTGCGAGTGGAAGTACTCCTCGTAGTTCCACATCGTGAGGAACGTGAGTAGCTCGGGGTCGCGCGCGACCTGGAGCTTGGCGACCTCCAGGAAGTAGTAGACGGTCTGGCTCTCGATATCCGCGAAGAACTTCAGGCTCTCGACCTCGCGCTCGGTCAGGCCGTGCCTGCGCGCGAGCTCCCAGTCGAGATCTTCGATTTCTACCCGGTCGGATACCGCAATGTGCTGAGCGATGTCTGACACGTTTTCCCTCTTTGCCTCCATACGGACCACGGACCCACGCGGATCGGGTTCAGCCAGACTAAACCAAAACGCGGGGGGCGGTCACCCGGGCCAAGGCACCAGAAGGTTTGCGATCCGATCGGGGAATGCAGCACCCAGATCGGTCAGCAAATCTCGCGCAGCTTCTGCGCGGGCGGCCCCGCCGGGCCCGCCCTCGAGCTGGCCCCGGCGCAGCCGGGCGACCTGCAGCCAGGCGACCATGTCGGTCGCCGCGAAGTCCTGCTCGGCCGCGAGCAGGCTGCCGAGCGCGTGATCGCGACCGCCGCGCGCGACCTGCGCCGCCGCCCGCACGACGTGACCGATGCCGTTGGCCCAGCTCGCGCCCTCCTTGATCAGCTCGTCGGCGATCTTGAGCGCCTCTGCCGGCCGCTTGCGCTCGGCGAGCACGATCCGGGCACGCAGGACGAGCAGCTCGACGCGCAGCTGCTGGCAGCGCAGCGCCCCGATCCGCTCGATCGCGGGCCAGGCCTCGTCGAGCCGCGCGGCGGCAGCGGCGATGTTGCCGGTGTACAGATCGATGTTGCACGCGGCCTCGACCGCGAGCACGTGCGGCACGTGGAAGCCGGTCGGCAGCATCGCCTCCGCGGCGTCGAGCTGGGCGCGCGCCTGCTCGGGGTGCCCGGCGATCAGCCACGCCAGGTTGCAGCGGCCGGTCCGGGCACCGAGCTGCGCGACGACGTCACCTCGCTCGACCGCCTCGCGCACGAGCAGCTCGCTGTGCCGGATCAGCTCGCGCCACTCGCCGAGATAGAACAGCGTCGCGAGCCAGTAGGTCTCGCCGACGTCGATCTCCCAGCGCACGCCGGCCCCGTGATCGCGCAGCACCGTGAGGCCGGCCTCCAGCTGGTTGCGGGCGTCGCGCCACTGTCCGCTCATGTAGGCCGCGATGCCGATCGCGGTATCGGCGAGCCCGCTGATGTGCGGATAGCCGACGTCACGCGCGAGCGTGCGGAGCCGGGCTCCGACCGCGGCGACCGCGCTGGCGTTGCGACTGCCGCTGACCGCCGCGTAGCAGACCTCCTGCGCGAGCGCGAGACACGCGCGCACCGGCTCGCCGCACTCGAACGCGGTCCGCATCAGCTCGGCCTGCAGCACGCGGCCGAGCGCGGGATCGGCGAACGCGAGCCCGCTGACGATCGAGTAGAGGACGTCGACCCGCAGCAGCTCGCCGCGCGTGAACGTGGCTGCCTCGCGCTCGACGAAATCGAGGCCGCGCAGCTTCTGTTGCATCCACTGCGCCGCGAGCTTCGTGCGCGACTGGCCGAACGGGCTGCGCACGCCGATCTGGCGCAGCAGACCCTCGGCGGCCGGCAACGCGTCGTCGAGCCGGCCGCGGCGCAGTAGCGCCTCGATCCGCAGCCGCTCGCACTCGATCGCCTCGTCGTCGGGCAAGAGCTGCGCCGCGTGACCGTAGATCGTCGCGGCCTCGTCGAGCTGACCGCCGCACGCGAGGGCGTGGGCCTTCGCGCAGAGCAGGTCGCGTTGCCCGGCGGCATCCCACGGCCCGTACGTGAGCGCCATGTCGTAGAGCTCGGCGGCGCGCGTGAACGCGAGCGCCTGCTCGGCGCGGGTCGCGGCGGACACCGCGTGGTGCGCCGCATTCGCGGGGTGACCGGCCGCGAGCCAGTGCTCGACGACCGCCTGCGCATCGAGGTGCTCCTCGCCCTGCACGTCCTCGTAGGCGCGCGCGAGCGCCTCGTTCCACGCGGCCTTGGACTCGATGTCGAGGCTGTCGAGCACCGCGACGCGCACGTGATCGTGCGCCGGTTGCAGGATCATCTGGGCGTTCACGCGACGCAGCGTCGCCAGTCGCTCGGCCGCGAGCTGCGCGGCGGCGTCGTGACCGGCGACGAGGCCGGCTGCGTGAGCCGCGATCTCGATCGCGATCGGCTTGGCCGCGATGCTCGAGACCGCGAGCATCGCCTGTGCATCCTGGCCGAGCCGGGCGACCCGTGCCCGCACGAGATCGGCGACGTTCGCGCCGGCGGGGAGGTGCGGCGCGCGCGCGAGCTCGCTCAGGATCAGCGGATTGCCGGCGCCGGCACGCACGACCTGATCGAGTCGATCGGTATCGTGCGCGAGCTGGCCGACCAGGGTGAACGCCTCGCCCTCGTCGAGCCCGCCGAGCTCGAGCTCGCGCACCTCGCCGCGGCGGACGACGAGCTGCGGGTGCTTGAGCTTGCTGACGACGCCGAAATAATCCTCGGGCCGGTGCGCGACGATCACGAGCAGCGGCGGGTCGCCGACGTGGATGAGCTCGTTGAGGAACACCGAGCTGTCGGCATCGCCCCAGTGCGCATCGTCGATGAACAGCACGATCGGCCGGATCCGGGTCAGCCGGCCGAGCAGCGTGCGCAGCGCGTGGAACGCGCGCCAGCGGAGCTCGCCCGGATCGGCCGGCGGCGGCGACTCGGCCGCCAGCTCGCCGAACCGCTTGACCCGCTTCATCACCGGGAACAACCGGACCAGCGAGCCGAGCTCGCGGGGCGCGAGCGTCTCGATGTCCTGCGGTGGCAGCGCGACGATCACGTTCGACAGCATGTCGACGGCGCCGTCGAGCATCTTGAACGGCACCTGCTCGCGCGCGAAGCAGCGGCCCTCGAGCACGAACACCGTCTCGCCGAGCCCGCGCAGGAACGTGCGGATCAGCGTCGTCTTGCCGATGCCCGACGGGCCTTTCACGATCACGGCGATTCCGCGATGGCGCGACTCGGCGAGCGCTGCGTGCAGGTCGTCGAGCTCGCGCGCACGGCCGACGAACGTCGGCGGCATCGCGGTCCGCGCCATGTCGCGCGTGCGCGGCGACGGTGACGCGCCGAGCATGCCGAGGATCGCCAGGCCGTTCGGCCGCGCGCCGGGGTTCGCCTGGAGCAGCAGCATGCTGACCCGCGCGAGATCGGCCGGCGCGTCCGGGGCGAGCTGCGTGGGGTCAACCGGCAGCTCGCTCTGCTTGCGCGTCATCACCTGCTCGGACTCGCCCTCGAACGGGCGCCGCCCGGTCAATGCCTCGTAGAGCATGACGCCGAGCGAGTACCAGTCGCTCGCGGCCGTGAGCGGCTGATCGGAGGCCTGCTCGGGAGACATGTAGACCGGCGTGCCGACCGCGAGGCGCTCGGGGTTGTCCTCGGCGACATTCGTGACCAGCCCGAAATCGAGCAGCGCGATCCGGCCCTGCGATGTCACGAGCACGTTCGATGGCTTGAGATCGCGATGCAGCTTGCCCGCGTCGTGCAGCGCGATCAGCGCGTCGATCAGCTGGACCAGCGCCCCCCGCAGCCGCATCTCGTGCACGCGCGCGGCGGCGATCTCCGGGCGCGTGCGCGCCGGTCCCGTGCGCTCGGCCGGACGCACCCAGTCGATGAACGAGATGCCATCGACGAGCTCCATCGTGAAGTACCACTCGTCTCCGCTCGCGTGCAGCTCGTACAGGGCGACCAGGTTCGGGTGCACGATGTCGGCGAGCGCGCGAAACTCCTTCTTGAACCGGTAGAGATCGCGGCCCGAGGCCTGGCGCAGCAGCTTGAGCGCGACGTCGCGCTTGAGCTGGCGATCGAACGCACGGTAGACGATGCCCGCTCCGCCCGCGCCGAGCGTGCCCCGCACCTCGAAGCGGCCGGCGCCCAGGATGGGCATGACGGCGGCGACGTCCATGGCCCCCCATCCTACAGCACGAACGCAGCAATGCCGCCGCCGAGTGCTATAACCGGGTCCGTGCGGGTCTTCGCGCTGTGCCTGTTGCTCGTCGCGTGCTCGGCCGGTGGCCAGTACGTCCAGGGTGGCCGGATGGAGTCCGACGTCGATCGCGGTGAGACCAACGGCCGCATGTTCGACTTCGTGTCCAACATGCCCGAGGGCGACGACTGGCAGATCCGCGTCCGCGGTAGCTCGATCTGGGCCGCCTACGGCGATGGCGAGGAGGTCGAGGACCTCGGCACGGCGAATTTGACCCGCAAGGAGCGCGACAGGCTCTGGGAGCTGGTCGACGACGTCGGCATCTGGGACCGCAAGAAAGGGCGGCCCGACGAGGATGAGGGCTACGTCCAGCTCCGGCTGCGCGAGCCAACCGACGAGGAACACGAGATCTACCAGATCTATGTCTCGCGAGCAGATGCAGGGGACGACGACGAGGTGCTATCGCTAGCCGAGTACCTCCAGAAGCTGATAGAGAAGCATTTCAAGAAGAAGCCGGAATTCTGATGGCAACTACCCACGGCATCCTGATCGCGCTGTCGTCGAAGCGACTCGCACTACTCGAATCTGACCCCGAGACGCTCGAAGACGTCGTCGAGGCACGCCACGAGGACGCGATTCCCGGCCTGCTCGACCTGAAGACGCTCTGGGAACCGCTCGACATGATCCTGTCGGGCCGCGGCCGCGACGAGATCCTGGGTGACGCCCTGCTCGCCCGCAGCGGCAAGAACCTGTCCGTCGACAACGCGTTCGAGCAGGCGCGCGTGCTGTCACCGCAGCGCGTCGCCGAGATCGCCGGCAAGCTCGCCGCGCTGCCCGCCGCCACGCTGCGCGAGCGCGCGAGCCAGCTCGGCAAGGCGAAGGAGGTCGAGCAGCTCGTCGGCCTGTTCGGCCAGATCGTCGCGCTCTACACCGGCGCGGCCAAGGCGAAGCAGTCGATGCTCGCCCTGCTCGTCTGATCTCACATCAGCGCGTCGGCCTCGCGCTCGAGCGCGACCGACCAGCGCAGATAGAACAGCAGATACGGATCGGGGAGCACGATCATCTGCGCCTGCTCGTCCCACTCGAAGGCCGGCCCGGTGAACGCGGAGAAGCCGGCCGCGATCTGCGCGAGCTTGATGCAGGCGTTGACCACGCTCGCGCCCTCGGGTGCCGCGCCGTTGCATAGCGTCTCGAGCCGGCGCTGCAGCTCCTCGTAGCTGATCACGAGCCGCGGCGGATCCATCGCGACGGCGCGCATGATCGACAGGTAGACATCGGCGACGCGGCCATCGCGGTGGACGTACGCGCGGCGGTCGCCGGGCCGTGCACGCGGGCCCGAGATCAGCGCCCGCACGAGCGAGCGAAAATCGCTCGTACACGACGTCAGGAACAGGATCTCCTTGCGCGCGAGCTCGTCGAGTTGCACCGCGCGCGGCGCATCCGCCGTCTCGCGCACGCCGAGGTGGTTGCACATCCACAGGCAGATCGACTGCATGAGCTGCGGCGAGCCCGCCGCCTCGCCGGCGAACATCTGGAGCGATGCCTGGTCGATCTCCAGATCGAGCAGCGGGCAGCCGAGCCGCGGAATCTCGACGAGGGCCTTGCGGCTCCAGTACTCGAGATCGATCGCGAGCACGCGGCCGCGCAGCTCGGGCAGCGCGCGCACGAGGTTAT
>DAIRFU010000093.1:11105-14628 GCA_036794935.1 Kofleriaceae bacterium
GCGCACCGGCACGGAGGCAACACAGATCCGCACGCCGCGACTCGCCGCGTCCTTGAGCTGCTGCGCGACGTCGCCCTGGATCGCGGCCGGGATGTAATGGAAGTCATCGAGCAGGATCGTGTACGGCGTGTGCGCGAGCTCGCCGACGACCTGCGGCAGACCGCGCCGGTTGACCGTCGCCTGGGCGCCCTCACTCGTCACCTGCACGGAGCCCGACGTGTTGCGCCCCGACGCGCCGAGACCGGGCACGCCGATCTGCGCGCCACGCTCGTGCGCGTGGGTCTCGGTCGCGGAGTCGAGCATGTTCGCGGTGGTCGAGTGCGGCTCGCCCCACCAGTCGAGCACGCGCTCCCAGAGCTGGTCGGCGGTGCGCACCGACGCGCCGCTGACCGTGATCAGGTTGTCCTCGCCGACCACGCGCTGGACGAGCACGGTCTTGCCGGCCTTCGATGGTCCGGAGATGGAGGCGATCTGCGTGGACGATCGGATCCATTCGCGGAGCAGCCGCTCGTGATGAAGCGAGTCGCGCACGACGTAGGTGTGCTTCGGATACGAGGTCGGCGTGAAGACCTCGGCGGACGACAGGCGCGGCATAGCTCGCAGCATCATGGCACGCGCATTGCTGAACTGTCAGGGCATGACTCGTGGCCTCGAGCTGTTCGACGCGCGCGATCCGCACGTCGCGCGCACCTGGCAGGCGCTCGAGACACACGCGCAGCCGTCGTACTTTCTCTCGTGGGGCTACATCGAGCACTGGCTCGCGGCGCTGCCGGCGGACGAGCGCCCGGCGCTCGCGGTCATCTGTGATGGCGGCGCTCCCGCCGCCGCGTTCTTCCTCGCCCGCCGCCGGCTGCGGCGCAACCTGGTGATGACCACGAGCGCGCTGTACTTCAACGCGACCGGCTCGCCGGCGCACGACCAGCTCGCGATCGAGCACAACGGCATGCTCGCCGCGCCGGGCGCCCGCCGCTCGCTCGCGGGCGTGCTCGATCTGTTGCCCGACGATTGGGACGAGCTGTACCTGCCGGCGATCGACCGCTACGCGTTCGATGATCTCGGCGCGGCGCCACTCGACGCGCACTACCGCGTCCAGATCGTGCACGAGGATGCCGCGCCGTTCGTCGATCTCGAGGCCGTGCGCAGCGTCGGCGGCGGCTACGACGCGCTGTTGCCGGCGAGCACGCGCACGCAGCTCCAGCGCGCGCGGGGTCTGATCGGCGGCATCGATCTCGAGATCGCGCTCGACGAGCCGCACGCGCTCGACATCTACGACGAGCTGATCCGGCTCTCGGTCCGGCGCTGGACCACGCGTGGCCGCCGGGGCGCATTCGCGGATCCGGCGTTCGCGCAGTTTCACCGCGAGCTGATCCGGAACCGCATCCACCACGGCGAGATCCAGCTCGTGCGGGTCAAGACCGGTGCGACGACGCTCGGCTGCTTCTACAACTTCCTGTATCGCGGCCGGGTCAGCTTCTACCAGTGCGGGCTCGCGACGTTCGACGATCCGCACATCAAGCCGGGCTACCTCTGTCACGCCGCAGCGGTCGAGTACAACGCCCTCGCCGGTCACTCGTTCTACGACCTGCTCGGCGGCCAGGCCGCGTACAAAGAGAATCTCGCGACGGGCACGCATCGCCGCGTGTGGCTGCGCGTACAGCGGCCGCTCGCGCGCTTCTCGATCGAGGATGGCGTGCGGCGCTGGTACGAGCGGCTGGTCGGCGAGCGGATCGCCCTCGCGCCGGCCTGATCACATCGCGGCCGCGAGCCGGAGCAGCTCGTCGCGCATCGCGTCGGCACTCGCCGCGTGGAAGCGGCGGCCGTGCCCCGGCAGCACCCACTCGAACCGCTGCTCGGCGAGCTGCGCCATCGATCGCCTTTGCTCGGGCCACGAGTACCAGCACACGTCCGCGCCGGCCTCGAGCCCGTCCTGCGCGTCGGTCGCCCACACGTGATCGCCGGTGAACGCGAACGCGTCCTTGTAGATCAGCACGCAGCTGCCGCGCGTGTGGCCGGGCACCGGCACGACGACGAGGTCGTCGGCGAGCGAGACCGGCGCGTCGCCGTCGATCATGCGCTCCGCGCCGCGCACCGCATCCGCCCGGTGGATCACGCGCTCGCAGCCAAACCGCGCATGAAGCGCGGCGTGGTCGGCGACATCGTCGCGATGGGTGAGGAACATCGTGCGCACGCCGCCGAGCTCGTCGAGCCGGGCGAGCAGCGTGCTCGCGGCGCGCGGCGAATCGATCAGCACGTTGCCGGCCTCGCGCCGGATCAGCCAGGACGCGGCGCCGTACGAGGCCTCGGCTGCCCAGCCGCAGAAGTAGACGTCGCCCGCGACGTGCTCGGGGAACGCGCGGGCTGCCGCCTTGCTGTCGTGCTTGCGCTCGGTACCGATCGAGCTCGTCGGGCAGGTGACGAGCGCCATCAGCGCACGGTGAACCTCGCCGGCATCGTGCGGCTGGCGCCGCACGTACGACTGCGCGTGGCGATCGGTCCGCGCGAACGTCGCCGGCGCGAGCTGCCGGCACAGATCGCAGTCGATGCACGAGCTGTCGACGAAGAAGTCGCCGGCAGCGTTCTCGCCGATCCGGTCGCTCGCGCGGGCCATGCTCCGATCATGGCGCCGGTTCGCCGCGCTGCCTACCGCGGCCGACGCCCGCCGCGGCGGAATCGCTTATTCTCGCGCCATGCGATCGGTCGCGCTCGCCCTGCTCCTCGGCGGCTGCCTGATCGTGCGCGCGGACGAGGTCCCGCTCGACGAGCCCTGCCCGACCAGCCAGCCCAGCTTGCTCGCGGCCGCGAGCGGCCCGTTCGTGCTCGGCGACGCGATCTACTTCGTCGGCGGCAGCGGAATGCTCACGCGGCTGTCCTACGCCGGCGGCCCCCCCGCGGAGCTCACGACCGAGCCGGTGCTCGCGACACGCCTCGCGTACGACGGCGCGCTGTACTGGACCACCGAGACCGAGGTCCTGCGACTGCCGGTCACCGGCGGTGCGCCCGCCGCGATCGTGTCGGGCTATCCGAACGGCTCGGTGATCGCGGTCGACGACAGCCAGGTCGTCTGGGCGACCACCACGGGCCTCCAGCGCTGGAGCAAGGCCGACCAGATGGTCGAGATGCTCGACACCGGCGACCTGTTCCTCGGCCTGGCCATCTACGAGGGCGTCGCCTACTACAGCGTCACGTCCGGCGAGCTCGTGCGGCGCGCGCCGCCCACCGAGACGATCGCAGCCGCGCACTTTCCTGGCCCGCTCGTCGTCGACGAGGCTGGCGTCTACTACTACGAGGCCGCCGATCCGTTCCTCGATCACGCGGGCATGCTGCGCCTGGTGCCGCGGGACGGCGGCGAGCCCGTGACCACTGCCGATGGCCTCGCGCGGGTCTACGATCTGGCGAGCGACGACACCAATTTGTACCTCGCGACGAGCTACGGCGACGGCTTCCTGAAGGCAGTCGACCGGGTCGCGCCCACCCGCAACATCAAGGTCGTCGCGACCGAGAAGTACGCGCCGACCGACCAGAG
>DAIRFU010000633.1:0-4173 GCA_036794935.1 Kofleriaceae bacterium
CAGGGACTCGCATGATCTCGAGGTAGAGTCCCTCGAGATCTCCATTGACCAGCGATATCTGCGCCTCGATCATCTGCATCATCGGCGCGTTCCCGGCCTCCGTGGTGCTCGGTGTCGCCAGCAGGTCGATGATCTTCGCGGCGCCCGCGTGCATCCGTGCCGCCGTCAGCTTCACGTGCGCCTGGATCGCGTGGATGACTGCGCCATCGGCGTGCGCCTGTGATGGCGCCGCCTTCGCCTGCACGGCGCCCTGCTGCGCGCCGGCCTGCGCGGGCGCGCCGAGCAGATCCTCGGCCGACTTGCCTTGCACCACGCGATCGGCGACCGCGTCCGCGTTCTGCTCGTACGAGTCGCCGGCCTTGCCCACGCCCCCATAGAGGTTCACGCCCTGCGCCTGCTGCACGACGTGCGCGGCCTCGTGCGCGGCGGTGTGCAGATCGGGCTCCTTGTCGAACACGACGTGATCGCCGGTCGCGTAGGCCTGCGCTCCCATCGCCGCGGCCGAGCCGTCGCCGACGTGCGCCTTGATCCCCGACACGTCGTGCGCGCCGAACGAGCGCTGGATCGCATCCGCATGCGGCAGCGCCGTCGACGGCGACTGCACACCTTGCGCTGCGGCCTCGAGTGCCGGCTCCTTCGCCGCGGCGGCGGCCGCCCTCATCTGGACCGCCTCGCGGCGGAGTGCCGCATTCGACGCTCGACGCGAGACCGCCGGATCGTGCTCGGCCTCGAGATCGATGTCTTTCGCCATCCGGCCGATGGACGACTCGAGCTGTTTCTGCTGGACCAGGTCTCTCGACATCACGAGCTCCTTCGCGAGGCGTAGGTGATCAGTATCGGCGATCGCGCGGCTCTGGATGATACGGCGCCACCGCATTCGACCTTCCTTCGGAAGCTCTCCAGGTTTCGAGCACTTGTGACGATTCCGGCAACGTTGGGCACCGCAACCACATGCCGATACTGGCCGGCTCCGCACGCGGGCTCGCGCGGTACCGTGAGTCATGGGTCGTATCTGGTTCGCAGCGCCACTCGCGCTGTGTGCCTGCCTCGGATCCATGGTGCGCGCTCCAGAACAGATCCCCGCCAGCGGAGTCGTCGAGTGCACGGACACCATGGAGGTCCCGATCGCGGCGGCGATCGCCGCCGTCGCCAGCGCCGGCACATTCATCTACTCGATGGCACATCTCGAGGGCGCGATCGACCACGGCGGGGTGTTGTGGGTGCCACTGCTCGGCACCCTGAGCGTCGACACTCTGTTTGCCGCCGGCCTCGGTCACTCGTATGTGGACGAGTGCCGGGACGCCAAGCGGCGCGGTGCCGAGCTCGTCCTGCGCAAGCACGCGCAGGCCGAAGCGCGAGCCCAGGCCGGTACCCTGTGGAAGCGCGCGGCGAGTGCTGCGCGTGGCGACGATTGCGCGACCGTTCGCGAGCTCGATCCGAAGATCCGCGAGCTCGATGTCGAATTCCATGACGTCGTGTTCGCGCGCGACGTGGCAATCGCGCGCTGCCTGGCAACGCGCGAGTAGCCCAGCTAGTGGCAGGGATTCATCGCCACAGCTTTAGCCGCGACTGCAGGAGCGTGATGTTGCGCTGGAGGTCGCGCGCACCCTCGATGCACGACGGGTCCGCGGCCATCGCGGCGGCTACCGCACGCGCATCGTCGAGCTCGTGTGCCCGGATCAATGAATCGAGCATCAGGTTGGCAGCGAGCTCGGCGCGCGGGCGGCCCCGTCGACGTTCTGGTCCAAACGCGGGCGGCAACCCGGTTCCGCCGCAGCCGCTCGACGAGATGACGGAGGAGGTGTGGCGCGCCACCGTCGATATGAACCTGACCGCGACGTTCCTCACGCTGCGCTGCTTCTTGCCCGGCATGAAGGAGCGGCGCCGCGGCACGATCATCACCGTGTCATCTGCCGCTGCGCGCCGCACGCATCCGCGCACGCCGATCGCCTACGCGTGCGCCAAGGCGGGCATCGTGCTCATGACACAAGACGTGGCGGCGCAACTCGGCGGGTTCGGGATTCGCGCGAACTGCATCGCGCCGGAGACGATCCTGACCGAGCGAACCACGCAGCGAATCCCCGACGAGATGAAGACAAAGCTAGCCGGCGAGCATCCGATCCCCCGCCTCGGCACGGTCGAAGACGTCGCGTACGCAGCCGCGTTCCTCGCGTCGGACGAGGCGAGCTGGATCACCGGCGTTGTTCTCGATGTCGCCGGCGGCGCAGTGATGCTCCGCTGGGCCGGATCTCTCGTCGGCTGACAGAGGCAGCGGGTACGATCACGGCGTGGAGCTCGTGATCGCCGAGAAGCCGTCCGTCGCGCGGGACATCGCGCGCGTACTCGGCGTGCGGGGCAGGGGCGGGGGCGGTGACTGGCTCGAAAACGATCGCTACGCGATCACCTGGTGCATCGGTCATCTCGTCGAGCTCGAGGAGCCCGCCTCCTACGATCCGGCCTGGAAGCCCTGGCGGCTCGACCGCCTCCCGATGCTGCCGGCCGAGTTCCGCCTGCGCCCGGCGCATCACGCGCTGAAGCAGCTGAAGACGGTGAAGGCGCTGCTCCGCGACAAGCGGTTCACGGCGGTCATCAACGCGTGCGATGCCGGCCGCGAGGGCGAGCTGATCTTTCGCTACGTGTACCAGCACGCGCGGAGCCGCTTGCCGGTACGCCGGCTTTGGATCTCGTCGCTGACCGACGACGCGATCCGCCGCGGGTTCGCGACGCTCCGCCCGGCGCGCGATCTCGATGCGCTCGCGGATGCGGCGCGGTCGCGCTCGGAGGCGGACTGGCTGGTTGGCATGAACGCGACGCGCGCGGTGACGGTCAAGAGCCGGCAACGCACGGCGGGTGGAGGCGGCGACGCGCTGTTCTCGATCGGCCGCGTGCAGACGCCGACCCTCGCGCTGCTCGTCGCGCGCGAGCACGCGATCCGCGCCTTCACGCCACGCGCGTACTGGGAGGTTCGCGGCGACTTTCGAACCGAGACGGGCGAGAGATTCGCGGCGCCGTGGCGTCACGCAAGGTTGCAGCGGATCGCCGCACGGCCGGTCGCCGATGCGATCGCCGGGCGCGACCAGGCGCACGGCACCGCCGCGGACGTCGCTGGCCCGCGCGTCGTCAAGGTCCGCGCGCGGACCGTCCGCGAGCCCGCCCCGCAGCTCTTCGATCTCACCTCGCTGCAGCGCACGGCAAACCGGCGGTTCGGCCTGTCGGCGGCGCGCACGCTCGAGCTCGCGCAGGCACTCTACGAGCGCCACAAGCTCGTCACGTATCCACGCACCGACTCGCGGCACCTGTCGACCGATGTCGGCAGGGAGCTGCCGCGCCTGTTCGATGCGCTCGGCCAGTTGCCCGACGTCGGGTCGTTCGCGCGCCAGCTCGTGCAGCAGCCGCCGCGACTGACGCCACGCATCGTCGACGACAGCAAGGTCAGCGACCACCACGCGATCATTCCGACCGGGACCGCGCCGCGCGGCTCGCTCGATCGCGACGAGGCGCGTGTCTATGATCTGATCGTTCGCCGCTTCCTCGGCGCGTTCTTTCCCGACGCCGAGATCGCGATCACCGAGGCGTGGATCCGGGTAGGCCCGGGCGACAGCCCCGCACCGGAGATCAGCACCGCCGATCGCGAGACGTTCGTGGACGCGCTGCCGCCACCGCCCGATCACTATCTCGCGCGCGGTCGCGTGCGCGTCGTCGCCGGATGGCAGGAGGTCGCCGGCATCGATGCCGACCACGCCGCCCGGGCCAGCGCGCGCGACCGCCCGCGCGAGCGTGACGGCGACGGCGAGCGCGACGACGGTTCGGCCGGCCCGCTGCCGCCGCTCGTCCTCGGCCAGCGACTCTCGGGCACGTTCACGCCCGTGGCGCGCGAGACCACACCGCCGCCGCGCTACACCGAGGCGACGCTGCTCGCGGCGATGGAGACGGCGGGCAAGTCGATCGATGACGAGGCGCTGCGTGCCGCGATGAAGGACGTCGGTCTCGGTACGCCGGCCACGCGCGCGGCGATCATCGAGACGCTGCTCAGGCGTCGCTACATCGCGCGCGAGCGCCAGAGCCTCGTCCCGACGCCGACCGGCATCGGTCTGATCGCGACCCTCGAGGCCGCCAAGGTACGGTTCGAACCCGACGTAGCCCTTGCCAGGCGACGGATCGCCCGACTGCGCG
>DAIRFU010000634.1:0-4172 GCA_036794935.1 Kofleriaceae bacterium
TCCGAGCTGATCGTCGACACCAAGGACACGACGATCACCGTCCGCCGCGGCGGCGCTGTCTCGATGGCGATGCCGATGCAGATGCCCATGCAGATGGGCATGCCGGCTGCGGCGCAGCCCCAGGCTCTCGCAGCTCCCGCCGCATCGGCGCCCGCTGTGGTCGAGGAGAAGGGCCACGTCGTGACGTCGCCGTTCGTCGGCACGTTCTATCGCAAGCCGAATCCCGACTCGCCGGTGTACGTCTCGCTCAACGACAAGGTCGACAAGGGCCAGGCGCTCTGCATCGTCGAGGCGATGAAGCTGATGAACGAGATCGAGGCCGACGTCGCGGGTACCGTGATCGGCATCCTCGTCGAGGACGGCGCTCCCGTCGAGTACGGTCAGCCGCTGTTCCGGATCGCGGTCTAGCCGGGGCACCATGTTCAAGAAGGTCCTGATCGCGAACCGTGGTGAGATCGCGTTGCGCGTGATCCGCGCGTGCCGCGAGATGGGGCTCGCGTCGGTCGCCGTTCACTCGACGGCCGATACCGACGCGCTGCACGTCAAGTTTGCCGACGAGGCCGTGTGCATCGGCCCCCCGCCGTCGCGGCAGAGCTACCTCAACGTGCCGATGATCATCTCGGCTGCCGAGGTGACCGGCGCCGATGCCGTGCACCCTGGCTACGGGTTT
Source organism: Kofleriaceae bacterium (assembly GCA_036794935.1). GTDB lineage: Bacteria > Myxococcota_A > Polyangia > Haliangiales > Haliangiaceae > JABFXX01. Next base: position 671 of record DAIRFU010000634.1, read on the forward strand.
CTGTCCGAGAACGCCGAGTTCGCCGAGGTCTGCCGCAAGTGCGGCCTGACGTGGATCGGGCCGCCGCCGGATGCGATGCGTCTGATGGGCGACAAGATCCGCGCGCGCGCGGCGATGGCGGAGGCCGGCGTGCCGATGCTGCCCGGTACGTCGGGGATCCACGACGAGATCACGCTGCTCGACGCCGCGGAGCGGATCGGCTTCCCGGTGATCCTCAAGGCGAGTGCCGGCGGCGGTGGCCGCGGCATGAAGATCGTCTACGAGAAGGAGAAGCTGCTCGAGGCGTGGGCGATGGGCCGCACCGAGGCGCAGGCCGCGTTCGGCAACCCCGAGATGTTCATGGAGCGGTACTGCCAGAAGCCGCGCCACATCGAGATCCAGGTCTTCGGCGACAAGCACGGCAACTACACGCACCTCGGCGAGCGCGAGTGCTCGATCCAGCGCCGTCACCAGAAGGTGATCGAGGAGGCGCCGAGCGCCGTGCTACCCGACGAGACGCGGCAGAAGATCCAGGCGGCCGCGGTCAAGGCGATCTCGACCATCGGCTACTACAACGTCGGCACGATGGAGTTCCTCCTCGACACCGACGACCGCTTCTACTTCATGGAGATGAACACGCGGCTGCAGGTCGAGCATCCCGTGACCGAGCTGGTGCACGGCGTCGACCTCGTGCGCGAGCAGATCCGGATCGCGGCGGGCGAGCCGCTGTCCGAATCGGTGATGCCGCTGCCGGGCGGAGAGGCGCGCAAGCCGCGCGGCCACGCGATCGAGCTACGCGTCAACGCCGAGGACCCGAACACGTTCGCGCCGTGGCCGGGCAAGATCACCGCGTTGCACATGCCGGGCGGGCTCGGTGTGCGTGTAGATACGCACGTGTACGCGGGCTACGTGGTGCCACCGAACTACGACTCGCTGCTCGCCAAGGTCATCGTCCACGACGTCGATCGGCCGGCCGCGGTCCGTCGCGCGCGTCGCTGTCTCGAGGAGATGGTGATCGAGGGCCCGCGCACCAACATCCCGTTCTTGCGCCGGATCGTGAATCACCCGGACTTCATCCGGGGCGAGTTCGACACCGGCTTCGTCGGCCGCATGCTCGCAGAGCGAGCGTCAGCCGCCTGACGCTTGTTTCATGGCTGCATCGCCGTGCAGCAGCGGTGACCGCTCCTGTGATCCAGTGTGCGCTTCACCGCAGGGGTAACGCTCGGGATTCCTTCGTGCTTTTCCTTGACCCCGTCGTTGCCGGGCCGTACTCTTTTCACGATGCGCGGGGCATACTGCCGTGTGCCGACCGTGACGCACGCAACACCCGATTTTGCCAGGAGGCTGTAACCGACCGTGGCCTTCAACAAAGAAAAGGTCATGGATGCAGCCCGCCGGTTTGTCGATAAGGGACAGATCGACAAGGCGGTGAGGGAGTACCTGCGGATCGTCCAGGAGGATCCGAAGGACGTCCGCGTGTGGCTCAAGATCGGCGACCTCTACGCGCGCAAGGGCTCGAAGAGCGACGCGACCGAGACGTACCTCAAGGTCGCGCGCTTCTATCACGAGCAAGGTTTCTTCCTCAAAGCCGTCGCGGTCTACAAGCAGATCCTCAAGCTCGATCCGCGGCAGGTCGACGTCACGCTCAAGCTCGCCGAGCTGTATCGCCAGCTCGGGCTGATGAGCGATGCGATGCAGCACTACGAGGCGGTCGCCGCGCACTTCCATCGCGAAGGCAACACGAAGGAAGCGCTCGATACGGTCAAGAAGCTCGTCGATCTCGATCCCGAGAACATCGCGACCCGCATCAAGCTCGCCGAGCTGTACTCGAAGGAGAGTCTCGTCGACGAGGCCGTGATGCAGTTCTCGGTCGCGTGCGAGCAGCTGCGCCGCCAGAACCGCCAGGATGACTTCGTGAAGGTCGCCGAGCGTCTGCTCTGGCACAAGCCCGATAACTACGCGCTCACCCGCGAGCTCGCCGGTCTCTACCTGCGCCGCAACGATCCGCGGCGTGCACTCCAGAAGCTGCAGGTCTGCTTCAAGGCCGACCCGCGCGACGCCGAGACGCTCGGCCTGCTCGCACTCGCGTTCCAGGCGCTCGACCAGAAGGCGAAGACGGTCTCGGTGCTCAAGGAGCTCGCGCGCATCCACATCGAGAACCGGTCGCGCGACAAGGCAGGCGAGGTCTACCGCAAGATCATCGAGATCGTGCCCAACGATCCCGACGCGCTGCAGTTCCTCGGCCCGCAGGCCGCGCCACCGCCGCAGCACGCGACCGCCGCGCCGCCTCCGGTGCCGACGCGCAACACGCCGCCGCCGCCGCCGATCCGCAGCACGACGCCGCTGCCGGCCGCGGTCCGGCTCGCGACCAACGACGCGAAGTTCAACATCACGACCGATCTGCCGGCGCTGCAGGCGCAGGCGTCGTCGCGGATGACGGGCTCGATGCCGCTCGTCGACGAGCAGAGCCTGTCGGGCGTCGACTTCGCGCTGCCCGAGTACGACGACGCGGACTTCTCGGCGGACATGGAGCCGCCGCCCGATCCGCGGCGCAGCTCGGCTGCGGGCGAGCGCCACGCCGAGGAGATCTCGAAGATCCTCGCCGAGACCGACGTCTACGTGAAGTACGGCCTGCACCAGAAGGCCGTCGATCACCTGCGCCGCGTGTTCACGCTCGACGGAGACAACGTCGAGGCGCACGAGCGGCTCAAGGACATCTTCATCTCGCAGGGCCGCGAGCAGGAGGCCGAGACCGAGCTGCTCAAGCTCGCGGAGCTGATCGCGCCGAGCGATCCGGATCGCGCCGAGCAGTATCTCCAGGAGCTGCTCGCGATGAACGGCACGCACACGGGTGCGTTCGAGCTCGCGCGGCGCTTCCAGCTGCGCGTCGCGCGGATGTCGAGCGTGTCGGCCGAGGTCGAGTACGCCGGCGGCGGCGTCGCCGAGGTCGATCCGGACCTCGACGATCTCGAGCTCGTCGGTGCGCCGCCATCCGCGATGGGGATCGCGCGCGGCCACCGCGATCCGCTCGCCGACCTCGACGAGAGGGGCGGCATGGCGCATGGCAGCCCGGCGCCGGGTCGTCCGCCGGAGCCGCCGGCCGACTACGACGGCGGCTTCGATATCGATCTCGACTCGCAGGTCCAGGACGACTACTCGCAGGCCGCGCACTCGACCCGGCAGGTCCCTGCCGACGAGCTCGAGGCACTCGCCCAGCAGGGCGTCTACGAGGATGACAGCGCGCTGCTCGTCGATCGGCCGCCCGCCGGCGGCTGGGATGCGCAGCACTATCCGACGACCGGATACGACGGCGCGCAGGCGTACGGCCGCTCACTCGACGATGCGGTCGACTCGCAGCTCGACGACGAGGCGCTCGGCCAGGACATCGACCAGGAGGTCGCGGCGGAGCTCGGCGGCGCTCGCGCGGACGAGGACCTGCCGTTCGATCCCGCCGATGCGCGCGAGTTCGATCGCGGCGTCGGCAACGTGAGCAGCGAGACCGATGCGGTGTACGTCAGCGGCT
>DAIRFU010000094.1:0-14563 GCA_036794935.1 Kofleriaceae bacterium
CAGGCAGCGCGTCGCCGAGGCGCACTTCCCGTTCCTGGTCTCCAACATCGCGGACGAGAAGACCGGCGCGCGCATCAAGTGGCAGAACATGCCGGCGTCGATCCTGCTCGAGGTCGGCGGCACGATGGTCGGCATCGTCGGCGCGTCCACCGAGTCGACGCCGTACACGACGATGCCGGCGAACTTCCTCGGCTTGAAGATGATGACGCCGACCGCGGCGGCGATCACGCGCGAGGCACGCGCGCTACGGGCACGCGGCGCGCAGGTGATCGTCGTGACCGCGCACATCGGCAGCGCGTGCCAGGATCTCGCGAATCCGAACGACACCTCGTCGTGCAAGAAGAACGAGGAGGTGTTCCAGGTGATCAGCGACCTGCCCAAGGGCCTGGTCGACGTCTGGATCGGCGGCCACACGCACGCCGCGATCGCGCACCGGATCAACGGGATCGCGGTGATCGAGTCGTACTCGTCGGGGCGCGCGTTCGGGCGCGTCGATCTGCGGGTCACCGACAGCCACGTCAGCGGCGTGACGATCCATCCGCCCCTGGTGATGTGCCCGCTCGACAAGGACGACAATCCCGTGCCCGTCGCGCAGTGCAAGCCGGCGGATTACGAGAACCGCCCGGTGGCCCCGGATCTCGCGGTCCAGAAGATCGTCGACGATGCGATGGTGCGCACGAGCAAGCTGCGCGACGAGAGGCTGGGTGTCACGCTGACCGCGGTGATGACGAAGGCGTATGCGCTCGAGTCGGCGGAGGGGAACTGGCTCACCGACCTCATGCTCGCCGCGCGGCCCGACGCGCAGGTCGCGATGACGAACGGCGGCGGCCTGCGCGCGGACATTCCGGCGGGCGCTCTCACCTATGGCCGGCTCTACGAGGCGGTGCCGTTCGACAACCGGTTCGCGGTGATCGAGCTCGAGGGCAAGCACATCCGCCGGCTGCTCGCGAAGAACCTGCAGCGCGGCTCGGGCATCTACTCGTGGGGCGGTCTCACCGCGAAGGCGCGGTGCAAGAATGGTGTGCTCGCCGTCGACATCAAGGTCCGCGGCAAGCCGCTCGCGGACACGGCGACGTACAAGCTCGTCACCAGTGACTTCCTCGCGTCGGGCGGTGACGTCAGCGCGATCGGACGCCTGAAGCTGCCCGCAAGCGCGATCCACGTCACCGACGTGATCATCCGCGATGCGATCGCCGACGTGTTGCGCAAGAAGCAGGGCAAGGTCGACCCCGCGCAGTACTTCTCGCCGACCAGGAAGCGGCTCGACTACGAGGGCTCGCGCCCGGTGCTGTGCCAGACGGCCAGCCCGGCGAAGCCCATCGGGTCGGCCCAGGAGCCCGACTGATGGAGTGGTCACCCGAGAGCTGGCGTACACGGCCGGCAGCACAGCAGGTCAACTACGGCGATCCCGATGCGCTCGCCCGCGTGATGAAGGAGATGGCGGCGCTGCCGCCGCTGGTCACCTCGTGGGAGATCGAGTCGCTGCGCGACCAGCTCGGCAAGGCAGCGCGAGGCGACGCGTTCCTGCTCCAGGGCGGTGACTGCGCCGAGAGCTTCGAGGACTGCCGCTCCGAGCCGATCGCGGCGAAGCTGAAGATCCTGATGCAGATGAGCCTCGTGCTCGTCCACGGCACCCGCAAGCCGGTGATCCGCGTCGGCCGCATCGCGGGGCAGTACGCGAAGCCGCGCTCGGCCGACGTCGAGACGCGTGGCGACGTCACGCTGCCCGCGTACCGCGGCGACATCATCAACCGCGACGCGTTCACCGCCGTGGATCGCGAGCCCGATCCCACGCTCATGCTGCGCGCCTACGAGCGCGCCGGGCTGACCATCAACTTCATCCGCGCGCTGACCGAGGGTGGGTTCGCCGACCTTCACCATCCCGAGTACTGGGACGTCTCGTTCGCGCATGGCTCGCCGAACGCGGGGCACTACCAGCGCATCGTCGAGTCGATCCGCGAGTCGCTCGACTTCGTCAGTGCGATCACCGGCGTCGAGGCCGAGGTGCTGCGCCGGGTCCACGTGTTCACCAGCCACGAGGCGCTGGCCCTGCCGTACGAGCAGGCGCAGACCCGCCCGGTGCCGCGGCGCCCCGGCTATTACAATCTGTCGACGCACTTCCCGTGGATCGGCATGCGCACCGCGCAGCTCGACGGCGCGCACGTCGAGTTTCATCGCGGTATCCGCAACCCGCTCGGCATCAAGATCGGGCCGGCCATGACCACCGACTGGCTCCTCGGCCTGCTCGACGCGATCGACCCCGAGCGCGAGCCCGGCCGCATCACGCTGATCCACCGCATGGGCGCCGACAAGGTCGAGGACAAGCTGCCGCCCCTCGTCGACGCGGTGCGCGCCGCGGGCCGTACGGTGCTGTGGGTCTGCGACCCGATGCACGGCAACACCGAGACCACGCCACAGGGCATCAAGACTCGCCGCTTCGACAACGTGATTCGCGAGCTCGAGCACAGCTTCGTGCTCCACCACGAGATGGGGTCGCGCCTCGGCGGCGTCCACATCGAGCTCACCGGCGAGAATGTCACCGAGTGCATCGGCGGCGCCCGCGGTCTCACCGAGGCCGACCTCGCGCACGCATACAAGAGTCGCGTCGATCCGCGCCTCAACTACGAACAGGCGCTCGAGACCGCGCTGCGCATCTCACGCCACCTGCGCGGGGAGCCCTGACGATGGGCCGCTGGATGCGGCTGGCGACCTGGATCCTGCCGCCGCTCGGCATGGCGTTCGTCTACACCGTGCTCGCCTGGTCGAGCGACACCGACACGACCGGCAAGGCGTGGATGGCGATCGGCTTCTCGTTCGTGCTCGTGATCTGGTTCGTCCTGCGCGTGCTCGTCGAGCAGACCGCGCTACCGCGTGCCGTCGCCACCGGCGATGCCGCGCGCATCCTCGCGATCACCGACAAGCAGCTCGCCCGCCGCAAGGGCGATGCGGCGCGCGGGCCGTGCCTCGTGTACGCCGCCTACGCCCACGAGTCGCGCGGCGAACCGGCGCGCGCGCTCGAGCTGCTCGGCGAGGCGCGCCCGATCGAGCCCGGTCTCCAGCTGCTCGCCGCCGCGCTGCGCGTGCTCGCGCTCGCCGCGACCGGCGAGGTCAGCGAGGCGCGCCGCGTCTGCACCGAGGAGCTCGAGCCGCGCGCCGCCAAGCTCGACGCCCGCCTGCAGGCGGCGCCGCACACGCACGCCAACCTCGCGCGCGGGCGGCTCCTGCTCGCCGAGGGCAAGCACGAGGACGGCACGCGCCAGCTCCAGCGCGTCATCGACGACATTCGCGCCGGTGACGCGATCCGCGAGCGCGCGCGTGCCGCGATCGCCAGCGCGTAGCGGATCGCTGATCGAGCTCAGAGCAGCGGCTCGACGAGCCGGAACGCCTTGGCCTTGACCCAGTCGGCGGCCGAGATGTCGGCCGACGCGAGGTCGCTGTAGCCGAGCATGCGGGTGAAGTCGTCCGCGAGCTCGCCGACGGCGGCGCCATCGCGGATGACGACGAGCGCCTCGGAGTTGCTCGCGGCGCTGCGCGGATCGAGGTTGAACGAGCCGACCACGGCGAGCGTGCCGTCGACGAGCATCGTCTTGGCGTGCAGGGTCTCGGTGCCGCGGTACTGATGGATCTCGATGCCGGCGCCGATCAGCTCCTTGTAGTAGTTGAGCGACGCGTAATACATCCACCACGCGTCGGTGCTCTGCAGCGAGTTGGTGACGACCACGACGCGCACGCCGCGCGCGACCGCGGCCTCGAGGTGCTTGCGCAACCGGCGCGGCGGCACGAAGTACGAGTTCGCGATGTAGATCGTATCGTGCGCGGTGCGCACCAGGTTCAAGTAGGCGAGGTACCCGAGCGGCGTCTTCTGGCTGCGCGGATCGCTGTAGATCGGGCGAGTGCGCGCGGCGGCGAGCGGCGCCTGCGGCGGCGTGTACGCGGCATCGCCGGTGATCGCCTGCGTCGGGCACGCGAAGCCGTACTTGTCGCGCTGCGGGCAGCCGGCCTGCTTCTCCCACGCGCCGATCTGATCCCACAGCGCGAGGAAGATCCGCTGCACGTCGGCGACGCCGGGGCCGCGCAGGTGGACACAGGTGTCGTGCCAGTGGCCGTCGAGCAGGTAGTCGTCGCCGACGTTGCGGCCGCCGACGACCGCGTCGGCACCGTCGACGATCAGCAGCTTCTCGTGGAGGCGCTGGTTCGCGTTGATGCCGATCTGCCAGCGCACGGCGGCCCACTCGAGAATCGGGTTGTACGGCAGGACCTCGCCGCCGGCGGAGACCAGCGGCGCGAGCACGTCGTAGCTCGAGAACGTGTACTGCGTGGTCGCGTCGATCACGACGCGGACCTCGACGCCGCGCCGGGCGGCCGCCGCGAGCAGGCCGACGGTCTCGCGCCCGGTCTCGTCGTCCTCGATGACGAGCGCGGTGAAGTGAATGGAGTGCTGGGCGCCGGCCATCAGCTGGTTGCGCACGGTGCGGGTCTCGGCGTTGCCGGCGAGCAGCTCGGTCGTGCTGCCGGTGGTCTGGGCGCTACGCGTCCAGGTGTCCATGATCGAGATCAGCTCGGGCGAGTCGGTGCCCGCGAAGCAGTGCTTCTCGAGGCAGCTCGAGCCGGTCGCGCACTGCGCGTCGCTCGTGCATGCGGGGCCGGTGAAGATCGCCTCGTCGGGCGTGCAGCCAGCGCCGAACCAGTCGCAGAACGCGCCGTCGGCCTTGCCGCCCGCGCCGAGGTTCGCGATCTCGTCGCACGACAGCGAGAGCAGGTACTCGGCCGCCGACTGGGCGTCGGCATCGCAGACCGGCGGCGTCACGTACGCGCCGACGCACGCGGCACGATGCTCGGCGGCCTGATCGCAGAGATCGAGGGTGGAGGCCTGTTCGGCGCACGCGGGCACCGCAGCCAGGCAGGCGAGGCCGACCAGGAGCACGCGCGCGGAGGACATCAGCATCCGGGCCCCTGCAGCAATGGCCGTGCCGCCGGCGCCGGGATGCGGCCACGCCCATCTACCGGGAACGCCACGACCCGTGCGGCTACTCGAGTTGCCGGTCGCCGGGCGCTGGCTGCTCGCGGCGCCCGGTGGGGTGGGGCCGCCAGGGCGCGCGCCCTCAGAACTCGCGGCTGAGTGCGAACCCGATCCGGTCGGGGCCGACGACCGGCGCGATGACGGTGTGATCGATGCGCTCCTTCTCGGGCGCGGTCACGTACAGGTAGATCGCGCTGCCGACCGCGAGCGTACCGGCCACGAAGATCGGCGTGGCGACCCACCGTGCGACGATCTGGTAGCGGTTGCCGCTATCGGCCTGTGCCTGCGTGCACGAGGGCACGCACTGATCGGCGTAGCGGTCGTACTTGCGCTTCGCCCACACGCTGATGCCGCCGGTCGCGCCCCACAAGACGCCGCCGCCGATCGCCAGGAAGAGTGCCGCACGCCGACGGCCGGCACCGCGGTCGACGATGATCGTGCTCGAGCCCTGGACGAGCTCGACCTCGAGCGTCTGACTGCCGCTGCCCTGGACATCGAACGGCCTGTTGAACAGCTTGTGGTCGGGCGCGCCGACGACGAGCGTGTGGTGTCCGGGATCGACCTCGGCCCGCAGGTAGTCGGCGGGCCCGATCTCGTCGTTGTCGATCTTGACGCGCGTGCCATCGGGCGGCGGCGCCGCGAACACGATCCGGATCGTCGCGACCTTGGTCGCGAGATCGACGGTGTGGATCTTCGCGGCTTCCTCGGCGCTCGGCAGCCCGGTCTCGGCCGCGCGCGCCTGCGCGCGGCGGAACCAGTAGAGCGCGGTCTTGTACTTGCCGAGCTTCTCGTTGCAGAGGCCGAGGTTCAGCATCGTACCGGCGGCCGCCGGATCGAGCTTGATCGCCTCGTCGAACGTCGCGCACGCCGATGCGATCTTGACCGGGTCTTCACCCGCGCTCTCGAGCTCGTTGCGGCCCTGCTCGAACAGCTCGTTCGCGCGCTGCTGCTTGTCGACCGGCTCGTCCGCGATGGCGGCGCGGCCGAGCGCACACGACAGCACCGCGATCGAGACCCCGAGTCCACGCATGGCGCGAGTATAAGCTAGAAGCGACCCAGCGCGCTGAGCCCCGCGGAGTCGGGCGTCAGCGTCGGCACGACCGCGAGCTCCCGCTCGGTGCTCGCGCGCGGCGCGAAGAACCACAGGTAGGCGCCGGCGCCGGCCAGCGCGACGCCGGCGACGCCGATCCACGTGCCGAACTTGCCGACCGTGCGTGCATCGCTCGTGACGCCATAGCCCTCGGTGTTGCAGATCGGCGGATCGGTATCGCTGCAGTTGCCGCCGATCTGGCCGTTGTACCTGTGGCGCGCGTAGAGGCCGAGCCCGACGCCGGTGACGACGAACGCCGCGCCCGACACGGTGAGGATCTTGCCGAGCGTGACCCGGCCGCGCTTCACCGTCACCGGGTAGCCGAGCGCGGGCACCGCGACCGTCCTGGCCTTGCTCTGCTCGCTCGAGACGGTCGTCTCGTACGGCACGCGCCCCGGCGCGGTGACCACGATGTGATGGCTGCCGGGGTCGACCACGAGGTCGTCTCTGCTGGCGAATGGCACGATCGCATCGTCGACCACGATCTTCATGTTCGGCGGCACCTCCGCGAACGAGATCGCGAGGTGCGCGACGAGCGGCGTGGTGGCGGCGAGCCGCGCCTCGGCGGCCCGCAGGTGCTCGGGGAAGTCGCCCTCGCGGGCGAGGTCGCGCGCGTGCGTGTAGTAGCGCGTCGCGCTCGCGTACTTGCCCGCCTGCTCGTTGCACAGGCCGACGTTGAGCAGCGTACCGACCGCGTTCGGGTTGTAGCGCAGCGCCTCCGCGAACTTCGTGCATGCCTCGTCGCTCTTGCCCTGATCCTTGAGTGCCTGGGCCTCGGCGAAGATGCGCTCGGCCCTCGCAGGATCGGTGTCATCGGCGATCGCGAGGCCGTGAGCCGCGAGCACGATCGTCACAACCACCATGGACCGCATGCGCGCGATCGTATCTCAACCGCCGCGACAGATCACTTCGTCGGGCAGCCGTGCATCGACGCGAACGGGTTGCACGCCTTCGCGGCCGGCTTCGCTGGATCCGCCGGATCGCCGTTCGGATCGATGAGGCTGCTGCCTCCGGTGCTCGTCTTCTGCGCCCGATCGGACTTCGTGGGGCGCGCGGTCGTGCGCGTCCCGGCCTTCTTGGTCGAGCCATTCTTTCTCGGCCGCGGCTCGGAGTGCGTATCGGCGATCACCTTCTTTGGCGTCGGCGTCTCGCTCGGCGTGGGCGTCTGGGTCGGCGCGGGCGTCTCGGTCGGCGCCGGGGCCTCGTCCTGCACGATCGGCGGCGCGGGCTGCGGCTGTGGCGCGGGCGCCGGCACGGCCTCGAGCTCGACGGCCGACTCGGCTTCGTCCACGGCCTGCGAGGTCGCCGGCGCGGTGGTGGAGCGCGACATCGTGAGCGCGAACGCGCCGCCGGCTGCGGCGAGACCGCCGAGCAGGATGAGCAGCAGCGGCAGCCGGCTCTTCTTGCGCGACGTCATCGTCGTCGCGGGGAAGCCCGAGGAGCCTTCGTCGGCCGCTGCGCGCGGGAACGGCTGCGAGCCGTCACCGATCGCATGCGCGAACGGCTGCGACGCATCGCCACGTGGCGCCGAGCCAGGCCATGGCTGCGCGGCCGGATTCGATTTGCCTTGCCAGGGCGACGCGGCTGGATCGGAGCCGGCCCCCCACTGCTGCGGACCCGGCGTCTGCGCGCGGACCGGGCCGGAGCCGCCGGACCGTCCGGGATTCGTGCCGCCGACACCCGTGCTGCCGCCCTCCCAGTCGTGACCGGCGTGCATCGAGCGGCGCAGCATGCGCGACATGCGCTCGACGAGCATCTGCGCGCCGTGCGGATCGGTCGAGTGCGGTACGAGATCGCGGCCGAGGTCGGCCATGGTCGCGTAGCGCTGCTCCGGCGACTTCGCGAGGCAGCGCATGATCACGGGCTGAAGCGCGGGCGGCGTGTTGACCATCGGCGCCGGCGGATCGACCGCGACCTTGACGCACATCTCGGAGAAGCTCTCCGCCTCGAACGGCCGGCGTCCCTCCAGGATCTCGTAGAACACGGTGCCGAGCGACCAGATGTCCGTGCGGGTGTCGACCAGGCGCGCCGAGCGCATCTGCTCGGGAGACATGTACGCGGGCGTGCCGAGCAGCGACTGCGTCTGCGTCAGGTTCATGTCGGTGCCGAGCGGCGACTTCGAGATGCCGAAGTCGAGCACCTTGATCAGCGAGGTACCGTCGGGACGCCACGTCACGAACAGGTTCGTCGGCTTGACGTCGCGATGCACGATGCTGAGCGAGTGCGCCTCCGCGAGCGCCTCCGCGGTCTGCAGCATCAGCTCGACGGCCCACTGCACCGAGAGCACGCCACGCTGCTCGAGGAGCTGCCCCAGATCGTGCCCCTCGAGGAACTCCATCACCATGTACGGCACGCCGTTCTCGAACGTGCCGACGTCGGAGACGCGCGCGACGTACTCGCTCTTGAGCTTGACCGCGGCCTGCGCCTCGCGGATGAAGCGCGCGACCGCGTCCTGATCGAGCAGCACGTCCCGACGCAGCATCTTGACCGCGACGCGTTCGTTCAGCGCGAGGTGCGTGCACTCGGCGACGATGCCCATGCCGCCCTGGCCGAGGATCGCGTCGACGCGATACTTGCCTTGAAACACCTGGCCAATGCTGACGCCCGCGTCGGCTGGTTTGACGGTCTGCGCCACGCTGTAAAAATCGTAGCGTGCAAGACGCCCATGCTCAAGCTCTCGACTCGTGTAGGTTTTTGCGCACCGCCGTCGCGCGCGAGAACCTCGATCAATGCTGGATTTGATGGATCTTGAGCACGTTGGTCTGCATCCCGGCACCGACCGGGACCGCCATCGTGATGAGCACGCTCTCGCCAGGTAGCGCGAGCCCGCGCTCGATGAGCGTGGCCTCGACCCGATCGAGCAGCTCCTCGGTCGTCGCCGAGGGTCCGATCAGGACCGGCGTCACGCCCCAGAACAGGGCGAGGCGGCGAAACGTGACCTCGTTCGTCGTCAGGCACACGAGTAGTGCCTCCGGCCGGTACTCGCTGACGAGCCGCGCGGCGCCGCCCGACTCCGAGACGACCGCGATCGTCTTCAGCTTCATCGCGCGCGCCGCGGTGACCGCCGCGTGCGCGATCGCGTTCGCCGAGTTGACGAGATCGATGATCTGGACGTCGATGTTCGCGCGGTAGTACGCGCTCTTCTCGATCTCGTCGATGATCCGCGCCATCGTGCGCACGGCCTCGATCGGGTGCGAGCCCGACGCGGTCTCGCCGGACAGCATCAGCGCGTCGGTGCCGTCGAGCACCGCGTTCGCGACGTCGGAGGCCTCGGCGCGCGTCGGCCGCGCCTGCGTGATCATCGACTCGAGCATCTGGGTCGCGGTGATCACGATCTTGCCGCGCTTGTTCGTCTCCTCGATGATCCGCTTCTGCCAGAGCGGCACCTTCTCGGGACCGAGCTCGACGCCCAGATCGCCGCGCGCGACCATCACGCCGTCCGCGACGTCGACGATCTCGCCGAGCCGCTCGAGCGCCTCCGGCTTCTCGATCTTCGCGATCACCGGGATCGACACCTGATCGACCGTGAGCAGTCGCTTGGCCTCGAGCAGGTCCTCGGGGCGGCGCACGAAGGACAGCGCGACGTAGTCGACGCCGTAGCGCAGCGCGAAGCCGATGTCCGTCCGGTCCTTCTCCGACAGCGCGGGCGCCGAGACCTCGACGCCGGGCAGGTTGATGCCCTTGTTGTTCTTGAGGATGCCTCCGGTGACGACGACCGTCTTGACGTCGTGGTCGCGCACCTCGGTGACCGCGAGTGACAGGTAGCCATCGTCGAGCAGCAGCTGATCGCCGGGCTTGACGTCGAGCGGCAGCTGGCCATACGTCGTCGACACGCGGCGCTCGTCGCCGAGCACGTTCTCGGTGGTGATCGTCAGCTCGGCGCCGGGCTTGAGCTCGATCTGGCCGTTCGCGAACTTGCCGATCCGGATTTTCGGGCCCTGGAGATCGAGCAGCACGGCGACCGCTCGGCCGCGGCGCTCCGCCTCGGCGCGGACGACCTGCAACATCCGGGCGTGATCTTCGTGCGTGCCGTGCGAAAAATTCAGGCGCGCGACGTTCATACCCGCATCGATCAGCTCGCCGACCCGCTCGGGGGAGGACGAGGCGGGACCGAGGGTACAAACGATCTTCGCCCGGGGCATTTGCGGGGCGCAGTAGACCACCCATTGGCCTTGCTGAAAACCAGGTCCCCCGGTTATTACCGCCGGCCAAATGCGACGCGCACTTACCGCGGGGGTGGTGGCCATCGTCTGCTTCGCAGGCTGCACGGTGGAGCGTCCGCAACCCAACCTCGTGGGCCAGGACATCCGGCTGACGATCATCCACACGTCGGACATCCACTCGCGGCTGTTCCCCTACAACTTCGTGCCGAACACGTTCGATCAGGACTACGGCCTGCTGCCCGCGAACGCGCCGTTCGGCGGGATCGCGCGCATCACGACCCTGGTCAAGCGGATCCGCCGCGACAGCAACCGCTCGCTGTGGCTCGACTCCGGCGACGCGTTCCAGGGCGCGCCGGTGTTCAACCTGTTCAAGGGCGAGGCCGAGATGCGCGCGCTGTCGCTCGCCGGCATGGACGCCGAGGTGCTCGGCAACCACGAGTTCGATCTCGGCGCGAAGAACCTCTACGAGAAGATCGACGAGTGGTCGCAGTTCCCGCACCTCGCCGCGAACTACGCGTGGGACGACTCGGCGACGAAGTCGCGCTCGCTGCGCGACGTGGTCGAGCCGTACGAGATCTTCGACGTCGATGGCCTGCGCATCGGCGTGATCGGCATGGGCAACGAGGACACGCTGTCGTCGATCTACGAGGGCGGCAACTCGCTCGGCTTCCGGCCGATCGACAACACGCAGGCGCTCGAGCAGTGGACGCGGCTGCTTCGCCCGCAGGTCGATCTGATCGTCGTGGTCAGCCACATCGGCCTCGACGCCGACGAGGGCCTGACCGCGACCCAGGTCGAGGACCAGAACGTCACCGTCCCGGGCGTCGATCTGATCCTCGGCGGCCACCTCCACATCGTGACGAACCCGCCGAAGCTGCTGCCGAACAATGACGGCTCGGCGTACTGCAAGGTGCACGACTGCCAGACGCTGCTCGTCCACTCGGGCGCGTTCGCGAAGTACGTCGGCCGGCTCGATCTCGTCGTCCACGTCGGCACGGACAACGCCGATCCCGAGAAGCGCAGCCGCATCGTCTCGTTCGCGTACAAGAACATCCCGGTCGACTCGCGGATCCCCGAGGATGCCGACGTCGCAAACTTGATGTGGCCGTACTCGGTCAAGCTCAGCCAGGAGATCGACCTCAACGGCGTGTTCGCCTGGGTCGCGCCCAGCGGTGATGCCAAGATCCTGCGTAACGATCAGGGCGGCGGCGACAGCCAGCTCGGCAACCTGGTCGCGCGCTCGATGCAGGTCCAGCAGGGTGTCGACGCCGAGTTCGCGATCACGAACTCGCTCGGCATCCGCGCCGACTTCGAGCGCGGCGCCCTGACCAACGAGCAGATGTTCAACGTGTTCCCGTTCGAGAACTCGATCACGGTGATGTACCTGTCCGGCCAGGAGGTGCAGGACACGCTCGACTTCGTCGCCCGCAAGAGTGCGTCCCGCGGCTGCCGCGCGCAGGCGCAGGTCAGCGGCATCACGTTCGACATGGTGTGCAAGGGCGACTGCCCGGGCCTCGATCCGTTCACCGGCGAGAAGGCGGCCGCGTGCGCGAAGAACGTCCACATCGGCGAGAACTGCCGTGGCGGCAACCCCGACGGTCCGATCGATCCGACCAAGTGCGCGCCGCTGTCGCTGTCCGGCCTCTACCGCGTCGCGGTCAACGACTACATCGCGGGTGGCGGTTCGGGCTTCATCGTCCTCAAGCGCAACACGTCGCAGCAGAACACCGGGATCTCGCTGCGCGACGCGCTGACCGTGTACCTCAACAAGCAGCCGCCGGTCTGCGACGGCGTCACCACCGACGACATCATCGACACCACCGATACGCAGTCGCCGCAGCGTTCCGTCAAGCAGCGGTGGGGCAACATCTCGTGCCTCGACGGCGAGATCGAGAAGCACGACGGACGGATCAGGCCGGTGTTCGAATGAAGCGTTATCTCCTCCTCCTCGCGCTCGCCGCGTGTGTCGATACGCGCGAGCCGGTCACCGGTACGCAGTCGCTGCGCATCGAGCTGGTGTCGCCGTCGCCCGGCTCCGCCGAGAGCCCGCTGCCGGCGAGCGAGAACAAGGTCGTCGTCAACGTCACCGCGATCGGTCCAGACGGCGAGATCGACACCGCGTTCGACAACCCGGTGCGCGTCTACGTCAACTTCCTCGGCACCCTGACGCCGTATCTCGACTCGGCGCCGCTCACCACGATCCAGATGAACGGCGGCGTGGCCACGAATCAGTCGATCACGCTGCCGCCCGTGTTCGGGCCGGCGACGCTGTGGTTCGACGACGGCGGCGCCCCGGAGCCGACGTTCGCGTCGGGCGCCTCGCCGACGCTGTGGTACCGCGATCCGTTCCTCGCCGATATCCAGACGCCACTCGACGAGATGGCGCTCGACGCGCTCGAGAGCTCGCCGCTCGAGCAGAAGCAGATCACGGTGCGGGCGTCGCGCTATGGCGTCGACGGCCGCCTCGTGGTGACGAGCGTGTTCGCCCAGGGCTACACGGTGTCCGACGTCCAGTGCGGACCGGGCGGCGCGCCGCCGTGCACCACCGAGCCCTACAACCACCAGATGGTGTTCTCGTTCTCGGCGGCGCGCGACGAGCGCGGCCGGCACATCGAGGCGGGCCAGGTCATCGACGGGTTCGCCGGCGGCGTCTCCGAGTTCAACGGGCTCACCGAGATCGGGTTCCCGCAGACGTTCGTCGACGGCGACGACATCGACGTCGATCTCGCACGGCTGCCCGAACCGGCGACGCTCGACGCGACCTGGTTCACGAACAAGATCATGTTCGAGCGCAACGAGGCCGCACCGATCACGCTCGTCAATCCGGTCGTCTGCGATCTCGACGAGGACTACGCGACGTACAAGCAGTGGAAGCTCGACCCGGCTGGAGTGGGCGGCGACTGCATGGGGAAACGCAACGTGATCAACGTGATCACGAGCGGCGTGATCCAGACCGATCCCGCCACGCTGGTCGGCAAGATGCTCGCGAAGGTCACGGGCGTGTTGCGACCGGTCAACATCGGCAGCTTCAACGTGTGGATCATTTATCCGCGCTCGGACGCGGACGTTCAGCAATAGAGGTGTCATGAGGACTCGCCTAGCCCTGGTCGCCGCGCTCGCGGCACCGCTCACCGTCTACGCGCAACCCGGTGTCGAGCCGGCTCCCACCCCCACGCCGGCGCCGCCGCCAGTGGCCGTCCCGGCGCCCGCACCCGCGGCGACTCCGATCGACGAGGAGAAGATCAAGGAGCTCGTCGACAAGGAGATGGCGCGCGTGCTCAACGAGCGTGCCGCGCAGGACGCCGCCGACCGCGCCGCGAAGGAGCAGACCGACAAGGCGGCGCCGGCCGATCAGGGCCCGAGCGATCTCAGCGGCGCGAGCGGCTTCTTCGACACGCGCATCGCGTTCACGATCACGAACGAGAACCTGCTCGTCTCGCCGGGAGAGACCATCCCGAGCGTGCCGGGCTGGCGCTTCGGCGTGCCGAACTCGCTCGGCGTCCTGTTCTTCGACAACTACGACACCCGGTACAGCGGCTTCGAGACGCTGTCGCACGCGGTGATGTACCGCAACTATCACAAGGATCACTTCGACGCCGAGGGTGCGCTCGTCCTGCGCATCAACGAGCTGTCGGAGAAGACGATCGAGCTGTCGGACGCCGGTACGTACCTAACCCTCTCGAACTGGAGGAACCCGACGCACCAGGACCCGACGCGCATCAGCCTGACGGTGTTCCCGGTGTCCTCGGACCGCATGCGTCTCGGCTACAGCTACCGGCTGTCGTGGGGCGGTAGCCCGGAGTACCGGCGCGCGAAGTCGGCGACGCCCGGCCTCAAGCTCCAGTACGACTCGAAGAAGATGTACGCGTTCATCGGCGCGAAGAGCGCCGTGCTGCTCGACCGCCGCACCGCCGAGGAGCAGTCCGCGCTCGCCGTGCTCGCCGGCGCGGGTATCGATCCGACCGAGATGGTCCGGATCGAGGTCAACGGTGGCTACTTCGATCGCGGCTACAACGAGCTCGTCGACGTCAACGACCAGAAGGTCCAGCTGTTCGGCGCGTCGGCGCAGGTCGCGGTCCACAAGGGCATGCCGGTCCAGTCGTCGGTCGACTACCGGCTCTACAAGAACAACAACGAGCGGGTCAGCGGCCTGTTCAACCCGGTGAAGTATCCGGGCGGCCTGTCGTGGCTCGCGATGGCGGAATTCACCGCGCTCGGTCAGACGCTCAAGGATCCCGAGAAGACGGGGGCGACGACGATCCAGAAGGGCTACGCGGGCGACGTCAACAT
>DAIRFU010000635.1:0-4162 GCA_036794935.1 Kofleriaceae bacterium
CGTCGTCCTTCCACTGCTGGTAGTCCGGCAGCGCCTTGTTCACGAACAGGCGCAAGTCGAAGCGGCAGGACAGCCGCAGCATCTGTCCGATGACGAAGTGGGCGATGGTGCGGGCCTCCCCGCTCGCGAACCGCGTGCTGACGGCGAAGACGACGGAACGCACGATGACGCCGCACCTGTCATCAAGCAGAACTTCGATCTGAACGCGCTCGTAGCCCAGGTCATCCCGATGCTCGTGATGGGCCTCGGGAACGGCAAGCTCAAGTTGCCGCAGGTGGACGAGGTTCTCGACTGGCGCAAGGCGAAGCCCAAGGCGGCGAAGCTCGCGAGCGCCACGAACGCCGCGCAGACGGCCGAGAGCGCCGCGTCTGCCGACACCGCACCGAGCGCGCTGCCGCCGATCGTTCCGCAGCTGCAACGCTCGTCAGAACTGACCCAGGTCTGCTCGTCAGAACCGACCCACCGAACAAATTCAGATCTCGAACGGGGTCGTGGATGGTGGTCTCTGCGAGGGAAGCGGTCGCCGAAAGCGCGACGCCCTCGGCGCGGCAGCGACGAGGGCGTCTTGGTCGTGGAGGCGTGAGGAGTGTCAGCCGGTCGGGTCACGCAGGGAGGGACCGTCGATGGTGACGGTGTGGCACTGGTGGCGGAGGCGGCTGAGCAGCGCGTCGACGAGGGCCTTGTTGCCGAGGAAGTTTCCCCACTCGGAGTAGTCGAGGTTGGTCGTGATGATGGTGGCGCGCTGGCGATAGCGCTCTTCCATGAGCTTGAAGAAGATGTTGGTCTGCTCGGGCCGGAGGTTGAGATAGCCCATCTCGTCGATGGCGAGGACGTCGACCTTGGCGAGCCGGTTGAGCAACCGTCGCGTCGAGCGGTCGGCCATGGAGGCGTACATCTCGTCGAACAAGTCCTGGGCGCGCATGAACACGCCGCGGTAGCCGTTCTGTAGCGCCTTGAGCAGGAGCGCGGATGCGAGCCCGGTCTTGCCGACGCCGGTGGGGCCGATGAACACGATGTTCTCGGCCTTGGTCACGAACTCCAGCTCGGCGAAGGTGCGGATCTGCCGCGCGTTGACGCCGGGCTGGCGCTTGAACGGAAACGTCTCGAGCGTCCACTGCTCGGGGAGGCCGGCGCGTTTGATGCGCTAGGCGAGCGCGGCCTCTTGATTGGCCTGCCACTGGGCGCGCATCAGGCGAGCGACGAACTCCTGATAGCTCGTGTCGGCCTTCTCGGCACGCTTGATCTCGTCGTCGAAGATCTCGGCGATCTTGCGCAGGTGGAGGCTGCGCAGGAGCTGGTCGAGGTCATCCTTCATCGCCGTCCTCTTGGTCGTCGTTGCCGGTGTCGTCGGCGTCGGTGGCGGCAACGACCTCGTCGCGGGCAGCGGGTAAGACGAAGAAGTCGGTTGCGACCTGCCTCAGGATCATCCGCTCGAGGCGATCGAGGTCGTAGAGACCGTAGTGCGCGGCCGTGCGGATCGCGGCGGCGAGCTGCGCGGCGGGATAGTCGCGGCGCATCTGCGCGAGCCGGCGCAGGGCGGCGGGCCAGCGCAGGCCGCCGCGCTTCTTGAGCGTCGCTGCGTAGTCCGCGAACGGCGCGCCCGCGGCGGCGAGCTCGCGCTCTTCCGGCAGGACCTGCACCGGTGCAGCGCGCTGTCCGCGCGGCGGACGATGCACGGCGAGTGTGCGGCGCTGATTTCGGAGCGTGGAGATGATCTTGTCGTGCACGGCGACCTCGCGCGGTCCGCGAAACACCCGAACCTTGTCCTTGGACTCGCGAACCTCGACCGGCTTGCCGAGCAGCTGGTACGGCACCGAGTAGGTGTGGCCGTCTACGTGGATGTAGCCCTCGAGATCGACGACACGCTGGTGGAGCTGATAGATCTCGGGCCGCCACGCGGGCAATCGGCGCATCTTCGGCCGCTCGACGGCGTACAGCTCATTGGAGCTGGCGGACAGGCTGCGCCGAAACTTCGCATTGACCTTGTCGCACCATTCGCGTGCGGCACGATTGGCGTCGGCGAAGTCGGCAAACTTGCGGCCAGCAAGAAAATTGTTTTCGATGAACCAGAACGGCCCCTCGACACGCGCCTTGCGGTCCGCATCACCGATGGCATGCGCGACGAACTCGAACCCGAGCCGGCGTCCGAACGCCTCCATCTCGGGCACCGGCACCATGTCGCGGCCGGTGCCGTGGAGCACGACGACATGCGTATTGTCGATCATGCAGCGATGGCACGCACCGTCATGATAGGCGACGGCCTCGTCGAGGAACACCTTGCAATCGAACCGGGTGAACCGGGGGGAGAACTGGAAGAACAGCCGGCGCGAGTACGCGAGCACCAGCGACGCGGTATTTACGCGGAGCAGCCTGCCACCGATATGGACGTCATGCGGCGAGGTGTCGTGCTGCATCTCGAGGCCGGGCGTGAGCACCTCGTCATAGCTACCCTTGGGCATCGGCGGCGCGTGGCCGAGGCCGTGCTTGCGGCAGAACGCGGTCAGCGCCGGGTACGACACCGCCACGTCGTGACGCGCGGCGAGCTCCTCGTGCACGCGCACGAAATTGCCCTTGCAGCTCGCATGCAGCGCGAGAATCTCGTCGCGTACGGACTCGAGCTGCTCGGCCCTGTCGAGCGGTGGCGGCGCGGCGCGTCCATCGGCGAGCACCTCGCGCACGGTATTGCGCGAGACATGGAGCGCTCGAGCGATCGCGCGTTTGCCGAGGCCTCGGTCATGAAGGGTCAGGATGGCTTGTCGTTCGGTCTGGTCCAGCATGCATCTCCTCGAGAGTGGCGCCGAGCGCCGCGAACGCATCGCTCGCGGCGCGGTGGGCGCGGGTCACCGCGGCGGTCGGCGGACCGCCGTCATCTTTTGCGCGACGACTCGCACGCCACGCGATCGCGGCGAGTGTCGTCAGATCCTTGAGCAGTGATCCGGTGGCGGCGTCCTCGTCAGAGAGCGTGACCTGCGCAGCCGTCCACGCTTTCAAGAACAGCAACGGGTCGTCGACGATGCGCTGCTTGCCCGCACGGTCGGCGCGCTTCCACGCGGTGTACAGCGCAGCGAGCTCTCGATCGGAGACGCGGGTGTCGCCGAGCTGCGCGAGCATCCGCTCGCACTGCGCCTTGTTTGCGCGCGCAAACGGCACCAGATACCGCATCGCGCCGTGCGGTGGCACCGTCCCGGCGCGCACGCGATCTTGCGCCGCAGCTGCGAGCGCGTCCAGTAGCCCGAGCCGATGCGACACCCAGCTCTTCGAGCGGCATAGCCGGCGCGCGATGTTATCCATCGACCATCCGTGCTCGCGCAGCCGGCCGAGCAGCCACGCATCCTCGAGCGCGGTGCAGCGCGCGATCGCGAGGTGGCGGTGGTGAACGAGCGCGTCGAGCTCGGCCGCCGACCACGTCGTCGCGATCGCGGTGTCGCGATGCAGTCGTGCGAGCGCGTCGACGCGCAGGTAGCCGTCGATCAGCACGAACCGATCGTCCTCGGCGATCACCACCACGGGCACCTGCTGCCCGATCTCGGCGAGCGAGCCGATCAGCCGGCGTCGACGAGCACCGTCGACGATCCGCAGATCGCGATGGCGCAGGTCGAGCTGGTGCAGATCGATCTCCACCCCGCCACGCTGCCGGTATCAGCCGCCAGGGTCGATCTCGTCTTGCACCGCCCGGCGGGGAAGTCTAACGATTCCGTCAACGATCTTAGGCACTTCCTTGCGTATCTCGTCTTGCACGAACAGACCCATCTCCCGGACTACTCCCGCAATGATCACACGTCCTTGGACGCCCATCTCGTCTTGCACCACGTCCCACGGCAATCCGGAGGTCGGTGGCCGGGCAGTCGCGGCCGGCGGCGCCTTGCTCGGCTTTGTCTTCGCGACTGCGATCGACTCGCGCCACCGCCGATCACGATCGTAGTCGCGATTTGCGGCGCGCCACCGCTGGTCGGCGCGGCGGTGGCGCTCGCGCTGACACTCCTCCCGATCGCACGCCCGCTGTCGCTCGCCTACGCGCGCATCAGCCAAGAACCAGCGGCGGCAGATCGAGCACGGGCGCTTCTTTCGCACAGCGCCGACCAGGATCGTTTACCCACGCCCCCCACGATCGGTGGGTCACTTTTCACGAGCGACCCCGGGTCAATTCTCGCGAGCGCTGCGG
>DAIRFU010000636.1:0-4160 GCA_036794935.1 Kofleriaceae bacterium
GACTGCGTCGACTACCTCCACCAGATCTGTACCGGCCTCGCCGCCGCGCACGACGCCGGCGTCATCCACCGCGATCTCAAGCCGCAGAACGTGCTGGTCGGCGAGCGCAACGCGGTGAAGCTCATCGACTTCGGGCTGGCCAAGGCCACGACCGGCGCCGGCCTCACCGGCACCGGCATGGTGCTCGGCACGCCGCACTACATGTCGCCCGAGCAGGTGCGCGGCAAGAACGTCGACGCGCGGACCGATATCTACGCGCTCGGCGCGCTCGCCTATCACCTGGTCACCGGCCGGCCGCCGTTCGCCGGCGACAACGCGATCGCGATCGGCTTCGCGCACCTCTCGGAGGCGCCGACGCCGCCGCGGCAGCTGCGCAAGGATTGCCCGGCGAACCTCGAGGCGGCGATCCTCGCCGCGCTCGCGAAGAGCGCCGACGATCGGCCGGCGAGTGCGCGCGCGTTCCTCGACGCGGCGTTCGCGGCGAACGCGGCCTGACGCGCGCGCCGGGAGCGCCCGCGCGTGAGATGTGCCTGAGATCACCGCCCGATCACCGACGAGCTTTCGCGGACCGAATTGAATACACCCTCGGTTGACGCGCCCGGGAGTCAGACAGATAGTCCCGGCCATATGACGCGCGGACACCTCGTTTCGTTAGGCGCCGCCATCGCACTGGGTGCGTTCGGCTGCGGTGACAACAATACCAAGTCGTGCGATCCCGGCACCACGATGGACGTCGATGGCGTCTGTACGGGAATCGGCGGCGCCGGCTCGTGCAGTGACGGCACGATCCTCGTCGACGATCACTGCGAGATCGATCCGAACGCCTGCCAGGACGGCACGGTGCTCGTGGGCGGCGAGTGCAAGGATCCCGGCGCGGTCACGGCCGATATCGAGGAGGCCGCGGAGCCGAACGGCCTCGGGCTGTTCGAGGTATCGAACGAACCGGCGGGCACGATCGCACTCAAGCCGGAAGGTGAGCACTTCGTCATCCATGGCACGATCATCCCGTTCCAGGATAGCGACAGCGATGGCCAGCAGGACGCCGATGTCGACACGTACCTGATCGACGTCACCGGGCCGGTCACGCTGAACGTGTCGGCCGATGGTCTGAACGGCCTCGCCGGTGGCTTCGTCTCGGTCGCCGCGGTCAACGCCGACAGCCCGCTCGCCAGCTGGACACGGTTCGGCGTCAACCCGACCGGTGACACGTCGGCGCGCAAGCTGTACCTGCCCGCCGCTGGCACGTACCTGATCGCGATCGCGGACACGCGCACGCTGTTTCTCACCGGCGCCGCGCCCGGCGCGACGGAGGGGAACCCCGACCTCGAGTACTACGTCACGATCGATCTGGTCACCGTGACGCCGACCGCCCTGACGGCCACGAACGGCGTGGCCACGAGCACCGGCACGGTCGATCCGGGTGACATCAAGATCTTCACCCTCGAGATGGGTGAGGGTTTCAACAGCGCCGAGCTGAACGCCACGATCGACCAGGTCCAGGAATCACTGGTCGTCGGGAACACGCACACGGGCACGAACACGGTCAAGAGCGTCGCCGACGGCGACCCCGGCGCCGGCGCGACGGCAGCCGTCGACGTGTTCGGTATTCGCGCGGGCGATCAGCAGACCATCGTGGTCGATAGCGTCTTCGACTATGCGAACACACCATGGGATTACGACCTCACGGTCGACATCGGCGAGGCGGGCGCGTTGTCGACGAGCGGCGGAGACGTCGCGCAGACCCCGGTGCCCGGCCTGGTGAGCGTGTTCTATTACGATGTGGCGGCCGACCAGCGCCTGATCGGCATGGACGTGGCGTTCGATCGCCCCGTCGACGGCGTCATCGTCGACGAGAATCTCGCGCTCTTCTCGCAGTTCACCTTCAACGGTAGCGGCTACGCCGGCACGTTCACGGGCTACAAAGGTCTGCTCAATCACGCGCAGCCGGGCCGTTACTACTTCTTCGTGTTCGACCCGCTCGACGCGCCCGAGGACATCGTCGCGACCAGCACCTACGCAGGCATCATGCCGGCGGCGATCACCAAGGGCACGCCGCTGACGAACCAGGCGCCGAACGCCTTCGAGTCGACGCCGTACACGTATGACCCGGGCGTGGCGACGGATCCATGGCAGGAGCTCACCGCAAGCGGCTCCGGTACCGGTACGATCACGACCAACTTCTACGATCCGGCCACGTCCATCGGGCGCCTGGATCCTCTCGTGAGTACGTGCAGCAGCTGTGAGGACTCGCCCGAGCCTGTGTTCACGCACGACTACGCGGCGGCAGGTGACACCTACGGTCGGATCGCGATTAACGATCCGGCGCAGTACCTCGTCACGGTCCGTACCGCGACCACCACGGGCACGCCGACGTTCGACCTCGAGTTCGCGCCGCGTGCGTTCACCGATCTCGGCACCGCGACGCCGGGCACGGACATCACCAGGGCGTCGGAGGGCCTCGACGCCTCGGCGCCGGTGAGGAGGTATCTCGTGCGCAGCGAAGTTGGCTCCACGCTCACGATGACGGTGAGTCCCGGACTGAGCCTCGGCGTCACCCTCGACCAGCTCGATGCCGACGAAGGAGTGCTCGATTCGGCCTCCGGCGCGCTCGGGGCAGACGTCGAGCTCGAGGCAGTCCAGGCTGGCAACGGCTGGACCGCGTACGAGGTGACAGGCAACGTGCTCGACACCACGTACGATCTGACGCTCACCACGCTCCCACCGCCGTACTCGGTCTCCGCGGGCACGACTGCGTTCTCCGATGCGTGCATGGGCGGTACGGTCGTCGACATGGACGACCTCGATGAAGGGCGCTCGACCGCTACCATCGCGGCGCCGGCGGGCTTCGAGCTCTTCGGGACGGCGGTGACGGACCTCAATGTGTTCTCGAACGGCTTCTTGTCATTCGACACGAACCTCGCGTGCGCCTCCACTGGAGGTAGCTGCTTCTATTCGAACACGGACATCCCGAATGGGGCGGATCCGGACGCGCTGATCGCGCCGTACTGGGACGACATTGTCCTCGACTCGGTCTGCGAGAAGACGTCCGGCACGAAGCTCACGATCCAGTGGCAAGGGGAGCTGTTCTTCGTCGGTACACCCGTCGTGTTCCAGGCGATCCTCGACGGGGCGACGAGTACGATCGAGTTCGTCTACGGTCCTTCGCACGTCGCGACCGGCGATGGTGCGACGATCGGGCTCGAGAACGTCAACGGTACGCGGGCGAAGAAGCTAGGCTTCAACACGGCGGACACCGCGAACAACACGCTGTTCACGCCGAACTGAGCTGATTCGTTAGCTCGGATCTGCGAGCGTCACGCCGTACTTCGCGCACTTCGTGCGAAGTGCGGCGCGGTCATTTTCGGGCAGACGGCGATAGCGCTGCTCGAGATCCGGTGCATGACACGCGGCGGACTCGATCGTGGCGTTCATACGCCGCGTGCGGGCGACCGGGGACTCATCGGCCGCCGGGTCGACCTGCACGCGCGGGCGTGGCTTGATCGAGCTCAGGCCGCGCAGGGTGGGGCTGGCCGACCCGGCAGAACCAGCCGGTTGCTCGCGCGAGCCCGTCGCCGTCACGTCGTGGTTGGCTGCCGCGCCGGCAGATGCTGGCAATGCCGGGGCCGCGGGCCTGGTCATCCGGGCGCCGGACGGCAGAGGCGATGCCGCGGCCGTCGCGGGGGATGGCTTCGCCGTGGCTGGCTCGTCGCGCAGCGATGCAGAGGATGGAGTGGCGCGCTCGACCGGTGTCGCGGGCGTCGCGATACCCGCGGCAGCCGTGCCCGTGTCGGGCTGCGTCTCGCGGTACACCCCGTACGAGACGCCGGCGATCGCGAGCGCGGAGGCGGCGGCGAGAAGTTTGAGCTTCACCGCCGGGGGATAGCATACGGAGCGAGATGTAGGTGCGCGGATCCGTGGCGACCTGTTGACGGCGTCGTATTGCCCGACACCAACGCCCCGGCGACAATGTTGCATTGATGGGTGGGGCAGCAGTCTGATGTCGTCCGTTCCTACGAGTGACACGCCCGGTGGCTTCGATGCCGACCTCGTCGAAGGGACGGTCGTCGGCGAATACCAGATCGAAGGCAAGCTCGGGCAAGGTGGCTTCGGCGCGGTCTACAAGGCGACCCACCCGCTGATCGGCAAGGTCGTCGCGATCA
>DAIRFU010000637.1:0-4152 GCA_036794935.1 Kofleriaceae bacterium
GCCGAGTCGGGATCCTTGATCACGTCGTCCGGCATCACCGACGCGCCCGACGCGAGCCGCGCGCGTGCATCCCGTCGCCGGTCGCTGTCACGCCACCAGTCGAGCGTCGTGTCCAGCGTCTCGCCCGTGGCCGTGAGCACGTCGCCGTTGAGCAGCCCCATGTCGCGCAGATGGAGCATCACCTCCGGCACGCCGCCCGCCATGAACACCTGCACGGTGGGATGGCCGCGAGGTCCGTTCGGCAACGCGTCCACCAGTCGCGGTGTCGATCGGTTGATGCGGCTCCAGTCGTCCACCGTCGGTGGCGTCAGGCCCGCCTGGCGCGCGATCGCCGGGATGTGCAGCAGCAGGTTCGTCGAGCCGCCGAACGCGGCGTGCACGAGCATCGCGTTCTCCAGTGCGCGCTGTGTGAGAATCTTGTCGATCGAGATCCCCAGCCCGTGCAGACGCACGAGTGCCGTCGCCGACCGCCGTCCCAGCTCGATCCACGCCGGCTCGCCACTCGGCGCCAACGCGCTGTGCGGCAGCGCGAGGCCGAACCCTTCCGCTACCACCTGCGACGTCGCCGCCGTGCCGAGGAACTGACAGCCGCCGCCCGAGGAGCCGCAGGCCCGACACCCCATCGTCTGTGCGTAGTCGAGCGTCACGAGATCGCGCGAGAAGCGCGCGTTCAGACTCTGTACCTGCCCCGCGTCTTCGCCATCGATCGGTGGCAGCGTCACGCCGCCGGGCACGACGACACCGGGCAGCTTTCCTACGCCCGCCAGCGCGAGCATCGTCGCCGGCAGGCCCTTGTCGCAGGTGGCGATGCCCATCACTCCCTGCGCGGTCGGCAGCGAGCGAATGAGCCGGCGCATCACGATCGACGCGTCGTTGCGATAGGCCAGGCTGTCGAACATCCCGGTCGTCCCCTGCGTTCGGCCGTCGCACGGATCGCTGACGTACGCCGAGAACGGGACGGCGCCCGCGGCACGCAGCGTCTCGGCCGCTTCGCGCACGAGGAGACCGATCTCCCAGTGGCCGGTGTGATAGCCGAGGGCGATCGCGCTGCCGTCCTCGCCGCGCAGGCCGCCCATCGTGCTCACGATGACGTACTCGGGTCCCTGCAGCTTCGTCGGGCTCCAGCCCATGCCGACGTTCTGCGTCAGCCCGAAGAGGTCGCCGCTCGGCGACTCGCGCAGCATCTCGGGAGTGAACGGGAGCTGGCCCGCGGGGCCCGCACCGGCGAGTCGGCCCGCCGACACGGCGGCTGCCGTCCCCAGGACTGCGTCCAGGGGCGGGATCGGTGGCATCTTCTTCATGCTGGAAAGTCGGCGATCGGAAGCGCGCGCGCCAGCGGACGGGCTCGCGTCCGCGTAGCACTCCAGAACCCACCACCTACAACCCTCCACTCATGAGCAAGCTCACTCGCAGGGACCTCGTCAAGGCGTCGGCTGGCGCGATGGCGGGACTCGCCGCGATCTCCGCCATGCCCGAGCGGCTCGCCGCGGCGGTGCACACGGCTCGGCGCGGCAAGCAGGCGGCGCGCATCCGGTTCGCCGTCATCGGCGCGAACCACGGCCACATCTACGGCCAGGTCAGCTCGGTCACGCGCGGCGGCGGCGAGCTGGTGTCGTACTACATCAAGGAGCCCGAGATTCGCGCCGCCTTCGCCAAACGCTTCCCCAACGCGAAGGCCGCCGACGACGAGCGCGCCATCCTCGACGACAAGTCGATCCAGCTCGTCGTCTCCGCCAGCATCCCCGACGAGCGTGCACCGCTCGGTGTCCGGGTGATGAAAGCCGGCAAGGATTTCATGGTCGACAAGCCGGGCATCACGACCATGCCGCAGCTCGCCGAGGCGCGGAAGGTCCAGGCGGAGACGAAGCGCATCTACTCGATCCTGTTCAGCGAGCGTCTCGAGGTTCCCGCCGCCGTGAAGGCGGGCGACATGGTGAAGGCCGGCGCGATCGGGACGGTCATTCAGACTGCCGGGTTCGGCCCGCATCAGATCATTCAGCGAGGCGCACAGCGGCCGGACTGGTTCTGGGATCCGGCGCGCTACGGCGGCATCCTCGTGGACATCGGCTCGCATCAGTTCGACCAGTTCCTCTTCTTCACCGGGTCGACGACGGGCGAGATCGTCGCGTCGCAGGTGCGGAACGTCCGGCATCCCGAGCATCCGAAGTTCGAGGACTTCGGCGACGTCATGGTCCGCGGCAACGGCGGCACGGGCTACATCCGCATGGACTGGTTCACGCCCAACGGGCTCGGCACGTGGGGCGACGGACGGATGACCATCCTCGGCACCGATGGCTACATCGAGCTTCGGAAGTACGTCGACATCGCCGGCCGGCCTGGCGGCAATCACCTCTTCATCGTCGATCAGAAGGGGACGAACTACATCGACTGCAAGGGGATGGAGACGCCGTACGGCAGGCAGCTCGTCGACGACGTGCTCAATCGCACCGAGACGGCGGTGCCGCAGGCGCACACCTTCCTCGCCTCCGAGCTCTCCATTCGCGCGCAGGATCAGGCGAAGGTGCTGAAGCCGGGCGCGCATCCGGTCTGAGCGACGGCCGAACGCACGAATGGGTTGGCGGCAAGCCGCCAACCCATTCGCGGTCGCTCGGGTTCGTGCAGTGCGCCCCACCAGCGCCCAGGTCACTCCCCCTCGCTACATCTCTCGAGCGATCAGCTCCGGTTGACGTCGCGTTTCCCGTGACGTCCGGCCCGATGACCGCGCTCGCCCTTTCCATTCTTCGACCACTCCGCGCGCCGCTGCTCCAGCGTCTTCGCGTTCGCGTCGAACACCTTCTGATGCTCCGGCGTGAGCGCCGAACGAATGTCGGCCTGTTGCTGCTGCCTCAACGCCTGAAGCTTCTGCCGCTCACCTGCCGTGCGCTCCCATACCGCCTTTACCGCCGCGCTGTCGCGCTTATTCCTCGCGGCTCGTAGCTCCTGCATCGCCGGCCGCATCGACTCCCGAAGCGACTTCGCCTCGGCGGCGTACTTCGTCCGGACCGCCTTCATCTGCGTCTTCTCGGCGTCGCTCAACGTGATGCCGCGAAGCAAACCCGACCGGCCACGTCCGTCGCGAACGTCCCGCTTCATCGCATGACGCGGCTGCTTCGGCTGCGTCGTCGTCGACTGCGCCTGCGCCAACGTACCAACCGCCAGGATTCCCGCGATGGCGAATCCTACTACTCGACTGTTACGCATCCTGCCTCCAAAGTGTTGGCGCGCTTCATCGCGCAGCCAGAGTGGAAGACGTCGCGGATGCCTCAGTGTTAAGACTGTGACACCGGGATCGCGGGATTGGTTGCGTAGCGACGCATCATCGGTTCGAACCTGAACGAACGCTCACGCGTTCGTTTCGAGATCGAGCATCGAGGCGTCCACTTCGTGGAGATCGTATTCGCCGCCACGACCTCGATTGGACAGCCTGCCACCTGAATGACCTCTCGCTACTTTCCGCGCATGGTCGATTCCGACGACGACGAACAGGGGTGGACGACGGAGCGCCTCGACGCGGAGTTCCCGCTCGGCGATGGCGACGCCGACACCGAGGCGTTCGTCGAATGCCCGTATTGCGGTGAGGTCAACGAGATCTCCCTCGATCCGGGGAGCGGCGGCGACCAGGAGTACGCCGAGGACTGCCAGGTGTGCTGCCGGGCGTGGCTGCTCCACGTCCGCTACGGCCGCGACGGCAAGGCCGAGGTCGAGGTCGAGCGCGGAGATTCGTGATAGCGCGATGCGACGCGCGTTGCGCACTGCGCCTGAGTTGGACAGCCTCGGGAGGCAGTGGCTTCCCGAGGCCGTAGCACATCGCACATCGCGCAAACCGCATCGCGCGCTACTCTCTCGCGATCGCGTCGATCGGCGAAAGGCTCGCCGCGCGGCGGGCCGGATAGGTGCCGAACGCCACGCCGACGACCACGGCCGCGCCGATCGCGATCAGCGACGTCGACGCGTGGAGCACGGGCCAGATTCCGGCGCCGGTGATCCGCCGGAACACCGCCGTACCGGCGACCGCGATCACCAGCCCCCCGACGAAGCCGAGCGCGCTCCCCACGGTCGTCACCGTCACTGACTCGACGAGGAATTGCACCTGGATGTCGCGCCGGCTCGCGCCCAGGGCGCGGCCCGCGGCTTGCTGCTGTTCTGGGGCTA
>DAIRFU010000638.1:0-4150 GCA_036794935.1 Kofleriaceae bacterium
GCCTCGCGTAGATCGCAGTGCGCGTCGACGTGCAGGATGCCGAAGCTGTCGTGGTGCTCGGCCACCCGCGCGATCGCGCCGAACGGAACCGAGTGATCGCCGCCGAGCACGCCGACGAGCTTGCCGGAGCCGAGCAGACGGTCGACCTGCTCGTAGACGTGGCGGTTGAGCCTCGCGCCGGCGTCGTTGACGCGCGCGAGCGCCTGGGCGAGCGACTTGTCGTCGCCGATCCGGCCGCCGACCTCGATCACGCGCTCCGCGTCGACGCGCGCGCTCAGGTTCCAGCGCGCGACCTCGTCGGGGATGTCGAGCATCGCGATGCCGGCGCGCCACGGCTCGCCGAGGTCGCGGTCGTAGAGATCGAGCTGGTGGCTGGCCGCCCGGATCGCGGCGGGCCCGCGCGCGGTGCCCGGGCGATACGACGTCGTCGCGTCCCAGGGCACCGGCACGATGACGAGCCGCGCCTCGTCGGGCGTGGTCGGCAGGCCGAACAGTCCGGCATCGGCCGGCGGTGCAGCGTCGGGATCGTGATCGGCGGTCGCGGTCATGCAGCGCTCCTCGGCGAGCTTACTTCTTGCGCTGGAGCAAGTCGCCGAACGTGCCGAGCTTCTGCGGCGCGCGCGGTACCGCCGCGACGTCCTCGGGGCTGGCATCCGTGGATGCCGCGAGCGACAGCGAGATCCGGCGCTT
The DNA here is from genome assembly GCA_036794935.1 of Kofleriaceae bacterium. Lineage (GTDB taxonomy): Bacteria > Myxococcota_A > Polyangia > Haliangiales > Haliangiaceae > JABFXX01. The sequence goes on from DAIRFU010000638.1 coordinate 691, forward strand.
GTCGTGATCGACCGACAGCACGGTCGCCTCGACCGGCTGGCCGACCGCGACGACCTCCTTGGGATGGTTGATGCGGCGGCCGGCGCCGAGCTCGCTGATGTGAACGAGCCCCTCGACGCCGGGCGCGATCTCGACGAACGCGCCGAACGGCTGGAGCCGCGTGATCGTGCCCTTGACGCGCGTGCCCTCGCCGAGCGCCGCCGTCGATTCGCGCCACGGATCGCTCGCGAGCGCCTTGAGGCTCAGGCTGATCCGCTCGCCCTTGTCGCCGGGCTCCACCTTGAGCACCGCGACGTCGACGTCCTGGCCGAGGGTCAAGACATCCTCGGGCTTCTCGACGCGCGAGAACCCGAGCTCGGAGACGTGCAGCATGCCCTCGATGCCGCCGATATCGACGAACGCGCCGAACGGCTTGAAGCCGACGACCTTGCCGCGCAGCACGGCGCCGGGCACCAGCTTCTTGCGGGTCTCGACGGCCAGCTTCTCCTGCTCGACCTCGAGCAGTGCGCGGCGCGACAGCACCAGGTTGCGCGGCTCGTAGCGCGAGATCTTGAACGTCAGCTTCTGGCCGACAAACACGCCGAGATCCTCGACGAAGCGGGTGTCCATCTGCGATGCCGGGCAGAACCCGCGCACGCCCGCGACGTCGACCGACACGCCGCCCTTGACGACCTCGGTCACGGTGCCCTCGACGGGGATCCCGAGCTCGGCGGCCTGCTGGAGCTCGGCGCGCGCCTCGGGCCCGCGCGTCACCTTCGTGCGCAGCGTCAGCACGCCGCCGCTATCGGAGACGATGCGCGCCTCGATCGTGTCGCCGACCTTGACGAGCAGGTTGCCGTCGCGGTCGCTGATCTGGCCGCGGTCGAGCTGGCCCTCGGCCTTGCCGCCGAGATCGACGAACACGGCCTCCTTGCCGATCGTGATCACCTTGCCGTGGATCACGTCGCCGACTTTTGGCCGCTTCGCGCGCGGTTTGTCCCGCTCGCTCTCGGCGAACATCGCCGCGAAGTCTTCGTCCTCTGTTGCCATGGCGGCGAACTCTACGCGACGCCGTGGGGGCCGTCGAGTCAGTTGGACGCGCGGACCTCGGCCGGTTTCGCAGCCGTCACCGGCGCCTCGGCGGGGTGCGGCACCGCCGGGGCAGGACCGGCGACGTCGAGCGTGTGGGCGTTCAGGAACGCGACCTGCCGCATCGCCCAGTCCCAGACGCGGGTCGGGAACAGGCGCGCGAACAGGATCACGAAGTTCGTCGACAGCGGCGCGACGTAGCGAGCCGCCGGCCGCCGCGCGGCGACTGCACGCGCGATCGCCTTCGCGATCACGATCGGGTCCGAGGCGAAGCGGTCGGCGCGCTTCGAGATCTGCTCGTACTTGCCGAGCGCCTTCATGTACGGCGTGCCGGCGAACCGATCCAGGTTGCCCACCGCGGTCGCCTCGAAGTTCGTGCGGATCACGCCGGGCTCGATCAGCGCGACATCGATGCCGAACGGGCGCAGCTCGTAGCGCAGCGCATCGGACAGCGACTCGACCGCGTACTTCGTCGAGTTGTAGACGCCGAAGTAGGGCAGCGTGATGCGGCCGCCGACGCTCGACACGTTGATCACGCGGCCGGCGCGGCGCTCGATCATCCTCGGCAGGAACGCGCGCGTGACGTTCATCAGGCCGAACACGTTCGTCTCGTACTGGCGGCGCATCTCCGCGTCACCGATCTCCGACGTCGGGCCGAGCGCGCCGAACCCTGCGTTGTTGACGAGCACGTCGATGCCGCGCCCGTGCGTCAGCGCGTCGGCATCGCGCACGGCAGCCTCGATCGAGGCCGGCGACGTGACGTCCAGCAGCAACGTAGCGAGCGAGCCGGTGCGGCGCTTGCCAGCCTTGCGGGCATTCTCGATCGCGGTCGCCGCGAGCTCGGCATCGGCTTCCACCTTCAGCTTCGCGAGCTCCGCCGGCTTGCGGCCGGTCGCGATCACGTGATGGCCGAGCCGCACGAGGTGGAGGGCGGTCATGCGGCCGATGCCGGCGGTGGCACCCGTGATGAGGACAGTCTTGGACGTGTTCGACATGAGAGAAGCTCCTGGGGGCAGATGGAATGAATATTCATTCCGCAAGTAGGCAAACAACTTCAGATGGATGGACGTTTATCGGGTCATCGGGAGGGGACGGGGCCGCGCGCTCAGGCGCGGATCGCTTCCCAGACGCACTGCTCGGCGAGCTTCCAGTCGATCTGATCGAGCGGCTGGTCGATCTCGACGCAGCTACGGATCACGCCGACGAACGCGCCCATGACGAGAGACATGAGCAGGCGCGGCGGGCCGGCCTTGAGCTCACCACGTGCCTGCGCGGCGGTGACGACGTTGGTGAACAGCTCGAGCATGCGTGCCTCGAGCGCGTGGCTCTCGGCATCGAGATACGACGCGTGGTGATGCAGCTCGAGGAAGATGAACGGGCTCGGGTTCTCGACGGCGAACTGCGCCATCCGCATCCACATCGTGCGAAACAGCTCGCGCGCGATGGTCGTGGTGGGGAACTCGGTGAGCACGCGCTCGGCGAAGCGCTGCTTCTCCTCGCGATAGAGCGCGTTGACGAGCGCTTCCTTGGACTCGAAGTAGCGATAGATCGTGCCGGCCCCGACGCCCGCCTTGTCGGCGATCTCGGGCACCGCCGTCCCGAAGAAGCCGCGCTCCACGAACAGCTCGAGCGCAGCGCTCATGATCGCGTCCCGCTTGTCGGTGACGATCGCGCGCTGGCTCGCCCTTCCATGGCTCGCGCCGTGGTCGGCACGGCTGGGCTTCGGCGGCGGCGTCATGACGAGAGAATGAATATTCATTCCGCAGCCCTCTCGCAAGGGGCCTCTGAAACTTTCTACGTAACCAGCGGAGATCGCAGGGCTCCGGGAACGGCAGATGCACGGGGTTCGGTCGGGAGAAACCAGATGACTCAATCGATCCTGGATCGTTCGTGGTCGATCATGCGCCTGACCTACGGCGCCGTGCCGATCGTGGCGGGCGCCGACAAGTTCAGCAATCTGCTGACCGACTGGACGCAGTACCTCAGTCCGCTCGCGACGCGCGTCGTCCCGGTCTCGCCGAGCACCTTCATGAAGGCCGTCGGCGTGATCGAGATGGTGGCGGGGGCGCTCGTCCTGAACCGCAGGTCCACGCGGTTCGGCGCCTACCTCGTCGGCGGCTGGCTCGCCGGCATCGCGGTGAACCTGGTGACCACGAGGCGCTACTTCGACATCGCCGTGCGTGATCTCGTGATGGGAATCGGTGCGATCACGCTCGGACAGCTCACCAAGGCGCGAGCGCAGGAGCGCGCGCGATCCGCCGACGTGGAATCGCGCGCTCGCGAGCAGACCCCCGGGCGCGAGCAGCCCCTGCCGGGCGTCTACGCCCCGTAGCCTCGGCGCTCAGCTCCGCGGCTTCGTCGCGACGGTCGCCCACAGCGCCATGTGATCGGA
>DAIRFU010000639.1:0-4149 GCA_036794935.1 Kofleriaceae bacterium
CTGCACGGTCGAAGCGGAAGGCTTCCGCGACGCGATTCCCGCGCTCAAGAAGCTCGGCGCGGCCGTGCTCGGCGTCAGCAAGGACTCGATCGCCTCGCACTGCAAATTCCGCGACAAGTACAAGCTCAACTTCCCGCTGCTCACCGACGCCGACGGCAAGACGATGGAGGCCTACGGTGCGTGGGGCGACAAGGTCCTCTACGGCAAGAAGATGAAGGGCATCATTCGCTCGACGATCGTCATCGACAAGAACGGCAAGGTCGCACGCCACTGGCCGAAGGTCAGCGTCAAGGGTCACGTCGACGAGGTCGTCGACGCGGTCAAGGCGCTTAAGTAATCGCGCGCGTGCACGTCGGACGCGGATCGGACGCAACGCCTAGTGAAAGTCGCGGCTGTCCACGTGGGCGACGGGCCGCGATAGCTCGGGTTGCCAGATCTTGTCCGCGATCAGATGCACGATGCCTTCCTGCACCTGGAGCCGGCCGGTCACGCCGAGCAGTGACGTCGTCTTGATGATCGTCGCGTACTGCGCGAAGACCTGCGCCCACACGACGAGGTTGACGAACCCGGTCTCGTCCTCCAGCGTCATGAACGTCACGCCCGAGGCGGTGCCCGGCTGCTGGCGGCAGATCACGATACCGACGTACTCGAGGCGCTGACCGTCGCGGCCACGCTGGATCGTGCGCGCATCCGGCCAGCGCTGCGCGCGCAGCTCGTCGCGCAGCGGCGCGAGCGGGTGGCCGCGCGCCGAGTGATCGCTCGCGCGGTAGTCCCAGAAGATCTCGTCGAGCTTGGTCAGCCTGCCGAACGAGACGTCGTGGACGTCACCGCCGAGATCGAGGGGCTCGTCCTGGCGCCGCACCCAGCCTGTCACCTGCCAGAGCGCGTCGCGGCGCTCGCGAACCAGCGGGCCGAGCGCGCCGGACTCGGCGATGGTCGAGTGCGTGCGTACCGGCAGGTGCGTACGCCGCACGAAGTCCTCGGCCGACGCGAATGGGCGGTCTCGGCGCGCGTCGGTGATCGCCTGGCCCTCGGCGAGCTGGATGCCCTTGAGCCAGCGCAGGCCCATGCGCACCGCGTAATTGAAGTCGTCGCCCGCCGGTTCGAGCGTGCAGTCCCACTCGCTCGCCGTGACGTCGATCGGCCGGATCTCGAGCCCGTGGCGCTGCGCGTCGCCGACGATGGTCGCCGGCGAGTAGAAGCCCATCGGCTGCGCGTTGAGCAGCGAGCACGTGAACTCCGGCAAGTAGTGCTTGCGCATCCAGCACGTCGCATACGCGATCAACGCAAAGCTCGCGGCGTGCGAGTTGTGCACGACGAAGTCGTTGGCGAGGAAGTTGTGATTGCCTTCGATCGAGAGATCGTACGTCTCTTGATCACCGGTCGGCTCGATACTGATAATTCGATCCCAGTACACGTCAGACGTGGCCAGCCGCTCGAGCTCAGGTGACCGCAAATGACGAGCGAGCCGATCGATCACCCAGCGGCGAAACCCGCGCTTGCTCCCACTCGTGCTCTGGATCTCTCGCATACCCAGCTTCGTGGCACGGCCGATCTCGTTCCAGCTCAGCCCGCGAGCATCTCGCGCACGACGGATCATAGAATGCACTTCGGCAGGGATCACGTCCTTCGACATCCGCGCCTCGTTCGTGACGGCGAGCAATTTTGCCCGCCGCTTCTTCTCGAGGCTGAGGAACCGCTTCGCAACCAGATCGTGGAACCTGCAGAGGTTCTCGGCACCGGTGATGGTCACGACATAGCTGCGCACGCTTCTGCCGCGATACGGCCGTGTACGTTCGTAGCAGCGTGAGATGATCCCGAGTCGCAACAGCAGGTGTTGAACGTCCGCGGCCAGCACGCGCGAAACGGTGTCGTAGTCTGCGTGCCCCCCCTTGACCGCGATCGTGCCATCACCCTCCCACAGTCGAGCCAACACGAGTGCAAGATCGCGATCGCAGAGCTCGAACACTTCGGCCGGAAGCTGCTTGGAATACGAGCCACAGCCCCATATTCCGAGATCCTTCGCCCATGCCACTGCACCTGCGAGCTGCTTTCGATCGATGCGCCGCGCGCGCACGCTGAAGCAGCCGTGATGCCGTTCGATGACGGGTTGCGTATTCGGGAACCGCTCGAGCGAGCTCGCGAACTCGCGGCAATGCGCATCATCCTGCGTGTAGAAGTAGAACGTGTTCGGATGACAGAGATTGCCTTCGGCAATCAAGTCCGCAAGTGCGACGAGCTCGTGCTGCATCCATGATTTCTTGCCCATAGCGGGCAGGTCACGTGCCGTCGCGACAGCGTCGCCAACCTTCAGGTCGCCGAGCTTGGTCCACCCCGACATCGTCAGGAACGGATGGTTTGCCGTCGCCTCGATCTCGCGGCCGAGTGCCGTGCGCAACTTGAACACCTGCTTGCGGCCGCTCGCTTTCGCGGCGACTACCCGGCGTTTCTCGATCTTGAGATCCTTGCTGCAGGTCAGCGTGTAGCGCAGCGGCACGCGGCCCGCGACCACATCTTCGATCCGAACCCATGCGCCGGTCTCGGCATCGAGCACGCGCGTGTCACCGACCACGCACTCGGGAAAGCCATATTCGCCGAAGCCGCGGATCTGCTCGAACACGCGCTCGGCGAACTCGCGCGGGATGCCCTTGTCCTCCATGCGCGCGATCAGGCGCTCGCGGTGCTTCTCGATGCGGCCGGAGCGCCGCCACGCGGCCATGTCGCGGCGCAGCTGGTCGGCCTCGCCCGGCGTGTAGTCGGCGGCGACGATCGCCAGGCGCATCACCTGCTCCTGGAACAGCGGCACACCGAGGGTCTTCGCGAGCACGGCCTCGAGCGAGGGATGCGGGTACTCGACGGCCTCGATGCCCTTGCGGCGGCGCAGGTACGGATGAACCATGCCGCCGGAGATCGGGCCGGGGCGCACGAGGCTGACCTCGACGACGAGATCGTAGAACGTGCGCGGCCGCAGGCGCGGCAGCATCGACATCTGCGCGCGACTCTCGATCTGAAAGGTGCCGACCGTATCGGCCGTGCAGATCATGTCGTAGGTCGCGGTGTCCTCGGCGGGGATCGTGGCCATCGAGAGATCGAGACCGCGGTGCTTGCGCACGAGATCGAGGCCGAGGTGGAGCTGGTGCAGCGCGCCGAGGCCGAGCAGGTCGACCTTGAACAGGCCGAGATCCTCGAGGTCGTCCTTGTCCCACTGGATCACGGTGCGGCCCGGCATCGCCGCGTTCTCGATCGGCACGATGTCGTGGACGGGCTCGTGGCCGAGCAGGAAGCCGCCGGGGTGGACCGAGAGGTGGCGCGGGAACTCGAGGATCTCGTCGGACAGGCGCGCGAGGTGATCGAGCGCGGACGCGTGGCCACCCTCGGCGAGCCCGGAGCGGGCGAGCGCGTCGGACCAGGAGTGGAGGCCGCCGGATTCACTCCGGCGGCCGGGATCGACGGAACCGTAGTGCGAGAGGTGCTTCGCGGCGCGGTCGAGCGCGGTCTCCGGGATACCGAGTGCCTTGCCGACATCGCGGACGGCGGAGCGCGGCCGGTAGCGGATCACGTTGCACACCATCGCGGCGTGATCGCGGCCGTAGACGGCGTAGACGTGCTGGATCACCTCCTCGCGGCGCTCGTGCTCGATGTCGAGATCGATGTCGGGCGGCTCGGCGCGCTCGCGCGACAGGAAGCGCTCGAACAAGAGGCCCATGCGGATCGGATCGACCGCGGTGATGCCGAGGCAGAAGCAGACCGCGGAGTTTGCGGCGGAGCCCCGGCCTTGGCACATGATGTCGCGCCGGCGGCAGTACGACACGATCTCGTACATCGTCAGGAAGTAGCCCGGGTAGTCGAGCTCTTCGATCACCGCGAGCTCGGCCTCGAGCTGCGTGCGCACGGCCGCCGGGATGTCACCTGCGTAGCGCCACGCCGCGCCTTCGAATGCAAGCTTGCGCAAGTGCGCGCCCGATGTCGTGCCGTCGGGTAGTCGCTCGGATGGATAGCGATAGCGCAGCTCGCCGAGCGAGAACGTGCAGCGTGCTGCGATGTCGAGCGTGCGTGGGATCGCGCCCGGCTCGTCGGCGTAGAGCTTGTGGAACGCGTGCGGCGCGCGCAGATCGTGCTTCTGAGTGCGGAGGGGCGCCGGCCCCGAGA
>DAIRFU010000640.1:0-4147 GCA_036794935.1 Kofleriaceae bacterium
GGCCGGCGGGCGCTGAACGTCGAGCGCCGTAACCGCGAGTCTCGCGTCGATCCGGCCGAGCAGCGCCGATGGCGTGGGGTATCGCGCGCTGTCGGGGTCGTGGCTGGCCCCGATCCAACCGCGCTGCCGGGCGTCGTCGAGCAGCACTGCGAGGCTCGACGTTGCCCAGGAGATCCGATCCGATAACAGCTCGGCGGCGGACCTATACGGCGCGATCATCAGAACCCACCCCGGCCCCACGTCGAGTACTTCACCCACCTGGAACCGTTCCACGATTGATGCTTCTCGTCCTCTCGAATCTCGCGCGGAGACATCGTGTCGCAGATCGCCACCGCGTCGGTGATCCGGGATTTTGAAGCAACCTGGCCATCACGAAAGTCGACGACGCATTGGAACTCGTTGCCGACCGCGTGCAGATCGCGGACGACGCGTGTCATGGTCTTGTCTCGCGTATCCCCGGCAAGCGGGTCGCCAATGGTCACTGTCGAGCGGCAGACAACGACCCATCCATCGTCGCGAACAGCGGTCTGCATCACGCGCCCCGACTCCATCTGCCGGCAGTCGCGATCCGTGTGCCTTGGCTCGATCGGCCCGCCGAGCCCCTCCGCGGTCTCGAGCGACCATAGGTCGATCGTCGGGTCCGACGCGTTGCGCCGGAATACCGCTTCGTTTTCGAATAGCTGCATCTCGTATCCATCTGGCACCCAGATGTCGACGGCCACGACGCCGGCTGCCGCAGGGTCGAGGCGAGGGACGGCAAGGCGGCTCCTCACATGTTTCGTTGGCTTGAGCGGGTGGGGCAACACCTCCCGTTCGCGGCAGCCACCAAGGCCGAGGGAGAGGAGCACGAGAAGCAGCTCAGGTTTCACTGTCCGTCTCGATGTCTTGCTTTTGGGGATGGTAAGTCAGTACTTCGTCTTCAATCAGCGCTCTAGCCCCACGGAGCGCAGCATCCCGGCCACCGCTGGGTTCGCCGGCCTTGCGCGCAAACCAGTTGCCCGGCATTCCAGGTGCCCCGGTGTTGTCGCTGTAATCGATGTTCCCAGCCTCGTCACGAACGGCTTCCAACCCGTCGAGCGAGTATGCGCGTACTGCGACGTTTGCGGCGCGCAGTGAATCTCGAGCTAGCCGTTCTCCGATATTCTTGCTCACTCCGTGGACGCGTACTCCTCGAACGATCGCTGGATTCGCAGGATGGAAATGATCCACTTCGAGTTCCACGTCGACTAGGCCGTCGTGCACGGTGGGCGCCATGCCGCCCGTCGGCGCCATATTCGCACCGGCGAGGTTCGTCGTTGTCGCGCCATCCGCGCGTGCGCGCCTGCCCCCGGCGCGCGACTCGTTCGCCGCGACGCTGCCGAGGCTTGCCTGCGCGACGTACTGGATCCAATGCATCGCGGAGGCCTGGGCTTGGAGGTTCGCCGGCCTCTGGCGCGACGCATAGTCGGTCAGCTCGTGGGCGATCGCGTCCAGCGAGGCGATCGCCTGCATGGGGTGCGTATCGAGCATGGGCTCGAGCGCGAACCGAGCATTCTGCGCGACCTCGGTCGCCTTACCCCGATGCTGGTGAATCAAGCCGATCTTCTCCGTCTGGAAGAACGCGATCAGCGGATCGGACGAGGGCCCCGGATCTTGCTCTCCCGCGGCCTTCGTTGCCCCCGCCTGGTTGGGACGCACATCGTCGTGTGAGGTGTCCGCCCTGTCAGGGCCACCTCCCGTACGGCCCGCCTTCGCCCCGCGTTTCACCACGTCCTTGAAGCTGTCCGTGAAAAAAGCGACCACTGCCCTGCTCGGCGAATACTCGGACGCGGAAGCACGCCCGCCCGCAGGCAGCGTGTGCTCGGCGACCTTCACGGTTCGTAACAACGCCGTTTCGAGCCGCTTACCGAGAGCACCGGCGAGCCCGGCCGTGGCCACATCGAGAGCGGCGAATGCCAGCGTCTCGAGCAAGCTCTCGTGGTGTTCGGGAACGCGCCGCTTGAACTTCTCCGCTTCCTCCTTGGCCGTATCGATGCCGGCGCGGCGATTGTCAAAGAGGTCCGCGAGCGCGTCACGAGCAGCGCCCTCCGCCCTGTCGAGTCGTCGACGCATCGCGGCAGTTCCGGGCACCTTGTTGGCGGTCAGGCGTTCGTCTGCCGCCTTCATCGCCTGATCCATCTGGGCCCGGTCGCCGGCGTCGTTACGCGCCTTCTCCGCCGCGGCGTGCTCGTCGGCCTCTTCTTCGGCAATCGGCTTGCCGCCGACTTCGTGTGCTGCGGCTTCGATCGGGATGCGCAGATCCATCGGCGTTCGGACGCCGTTCTGCCACGCAGCGTGCACGACGATGGTTCCGTGGGCGCGGCCCTTTTCGAGCGGCGAAAACGCGATCCGGATCGCTGCCGTCGGGTCGAGCCCCTCTCGCGACGGCCGTAGCCGTGTTGGTGCGGAGACGAGCGAGATCGAAGGCGAACCTTCGTAGCTCACGCGCACGTAGGCATCGAGCGACTCGATGTTGAACACCGAGAGAACATCAATGTGCGTCGTACCGACCGCTCGATCGCCGAGATCGAAACGAGGCGGACCTGCGAGTCCGGGCGAGGCAGGGCCCGCCGCGAGCGTTGCATCTGCGATCCGCGACGCTTGACCGGCTGGCGTCGCGGCCGCCACCGAGGGACCACGATCCGCGGCCGGCCCTGCGTCGGGCATCCGTACCGGCTCGTCGTGTGCGGGAACTTGCTCGTGCTTCCTCTCCGCCCCCATCAGCTCCTCCGTATCTCCAAGGCGATACCGGCCACGAGCATACTGCCGCGGCGGCCCTCGATGGGCCGCCCCGTGGCCTCGGCTCGGCGTGGCGACGTGTGTCTCTGGATTGTGGGCATCGCGGCTCCTACTACGGCGCAACCCGCCCCGATCTCCCGCCCGATCCGAGCTGCTGCAATTCCTTGCACTTCCACCGCCCCGACAAAATGACCACGCGAACCAACGGCCGCTCGGCAACCAGCCTGCGCCGGGGCCGATATGAACGTCACGATGAAGGTGCGATTCCGTTACGATGCTGTCATGCGATCGGGTCGTGGTCTGTTGGTGGTGTTCGCTCTGATGGCCGGCTGCACGAGGCCCAACAAGGCGAAGCACTGCATGGATGGCACGTGCACGAGACCGGAGTTTCCGTTCTGCGATGTGACCGGGTTCGTGAGTGACGAGCCAGGAACCTGCGTCGCCGTGACGTGCATACCGGGCGAGCTCGGCGAATGCCGAGGTGACCTCGAGGTGCGCTGCAATGCCAGCGGAACGAGCTACGACGTCGTGCAATGCGAGCGCGGCTGCGATGTCGCGGCTACGGGCTGCCGGCTCTGCTCACCCAACGAGACCGCGTGTACGAACGGCGTGCTTGCAACCTGCGACGAGAACGGCGCGGTGGTTTCGAATGATGCCTGTACGCTGGGCTGCTACGAGGACCAACCTCGTTGCCGCGACATCGCGCCATCGAACGATCTCGGGCGATTCTTCGACATGGTGTCCGACGCGCCCGATCTCGACCTGTCGGGTGGCGCAACGATCGAAACGGCGACGGGCATCGTGACGACTACCTCCGGCCCCGTGACCGTGCCGAGTTTTCGCGTTTCCGCTCCTACGGGCGGAGCGCCGATCCGCGTCATCGTTGCCGGTCGCGTTCGCCTGGGGAACGTCAACATCGTGCCCTCCCTGACGTCCACCAACGACGCTCCGGCACTAGCGATCCTAGCGACCCAGAAGCTCACCGTGGAGGGCCGCATCAGCGCGACCGATGTTGATCGGGCCACCGCCGGTGGGCTCGCTCTGAGCGGTTGCACGGGCACGCATGTGACAACCAAGACCTTGGGCAACGGCCAGATACTCAAGGGCGGTGACGGAGGAGGCGGCCACGCCACACCTGGAGGCAGAGGTGGCGGTGTCGAGTTTCAGGCGGCGGGGGGCATCGGAGGTGATGCTTCGGGCACGGACGAGCTTGTACCGCTGCGCGGCGGGTGCGCGGGATCGGACGGCACCACCGTCGGTGGTGGCGCAATTCAACTGAGCAGTCGAACGAGTATCGATGTCGCCGGCGTGATCGACGTGAACGGGGGGATGGGAGCGCCTGATCAGGACTCCGTGCTTGGAGGCGGCGCAGGCGGCGGCATCTTGCTCG
>DAIRFU010000095.1:0-1549 GCA_036794935.1 Kofleriaceae bacterium
CGAGGGCTGCGTCGGCCAGCTGGCCGGTCGCGGGCGCGTCCTGCGTCGCGGCGACCTGCTCACATGTGCGTGCGATCACCGCGGGGCCGACGCGAAACCGATCCGCGAGATCATCGGGGTCGCGCACCTGAAGGCCGTGCACCGCGAGCAGGGATCGCCAGCTCGCGGTGCGTTGGTCCATCGTGAGCGGCGGCAGATCGATCCCGACATAGCCCGGCGATAGCGGCGGCTCACAATCCTGGGGCAGCCGCACTGCGAGCGGCCCCGGGTGTTCGTCGAGGATCTGCCGCACGAGATCGCGCGCGCCGGGATCATCGCTGGGAAGGTTCTCGAGGCCGTCGACACACGGCAGGAGACCGACCAGGTTGGCGCGGCGCAGGGCGTGCACGAGCTCGTCGCTACGGCGGCGAAGCTCGCGTAGCATCATCGTGGTGTCGATCAGCCCGAGCGAGCGCCCGGCGGTCGCGGCGATGGATGCCAGCACGGCGGTTCGACCGGCGCCGCTGCGGCCCCGCACCACGATGCGACCGCGCTGTGACGGCTGCGCCTTTGCGAGCCGAGCCGCGATGTCGTCCTTCACCTCGCCTGCGATGAACAGGTCATCGAATGCCCGAAAGGTCCTCACGACCCGGATGCCCGCGAGCTCGACGTCGCAGTCGGCGCCGCGCAACAGCCGCAGTACGATCGGATCACACGCGAGCGGCAGGAACGGCCGCATCTTGCCGGTGCCGATACGCAGGAGGCCATACTTCACGAGCGGCATATCGCGATCGAGCTCGGCCGCGACCTCGTAAGCACTCCCGTGTCCGTCGAGGATCGTGGCCACCAGGAGCTCGTCAACGAGTGGCCGAGCGACATCGTTCGTGAGGATCCCGTAGAGGCGCGCGAGATTGCCCCACAGCGAAGGCGCTGCGACCACGGCGAGCACCAGCTGGCCCGTCGGCGAGAGCGCAAACTCTTCCGCGAGCACGGCGAGCGGCGGCCTCGTGGTGGTGAAGGTCGCCTCCAGTGTGCGGAGCTCGGCGAAGGCTTCGTCGACCTCGGATGAGGCCTCGGCGATCTCCTCGACCGCTCGCCCCGCGGAGCGTCCACGCAGTCCGGTGACCTCGGCGTGGAATGGCAGCCCGCCTTCGACCGGCGCACTGAGTCGCCCTTCGTCCCAGGCGCGCGCGATCGCGGCGCCGACCATCGCGCCGACGAGCGCGCCGAAGCGTTCGAGGATCGCGACGGCAGCGCCGGCATCCACGGGCCGTCCCGGCTGCCGCGGCGCGAGCGACCGTGCCACCGGCAGTGCGCGCTGGCCACGATGAAAATCGACGAGCGGCGTGATCGGCGAGGGGGTGGGGGCCGGCGAGCCAATGGCGGGCGGCGGCTCGGTAGCCGGTGCGCCGGTGGCGGTCGCCGGGACTTCGGGCCCAGCGGGCGTCGAGCTCGGTTCCGCCAGCAGATCGCGCACGGCGCCGATCACCACGTCATCGTGTGACTCGCCGATCCGGAGCATGAACGTGTTGCCGCCCGGGTCGATGGCGGCATTTCCACGTCTAGGTCG
>DAIRFU010000095.1:1559-4268 GCA_036794935.1 Kofleriaceae bacterium
GGCATCACAGAACGCGCGGTCCTCGCGGCGTTCCTTGAGCACCTGTCCGAACCGCAGATCGAACAGCACCAGTCCGTGATCACCCGACCGCATCAGCGCGATGCCACGCGCGGCTGCGAAGCGCACGAAGTCGATTCCGCTGAGCGTGAGCCGGTGGTGGATCGCGCCATCGTGGAGGCCAAGCACGATCAGCTGCATCAGCCCTTGCGAGCCTTCGACGACGAGCGCGACCGAGCGCCCGCCGAACAGCACGCTGCTGTCCACGACGTGCGCGCCGGCGACGGGGAGCGTGACCGACCAGCGCTCGGTCCCCGGATCGCGTAGCTGGACGTGATCGCGCCGGCACACGAGCCAGCGCGTGTGCGAGACCGGTATGACGCAGTCGGCGTGGCCCGAGAGCGGAAAGCTGGACGCCTTGCCGTTCGCGAGGAGGACGGTGGCTGGCTCCTCGGGCCACAGCGCGCCGGGCTCGCCCACGGCGGTCGGATGCAGCCGCCCGCTGCGTCCCCACAGCGCGCGCTCCTCGATCATCCGGCGATCGGCGCCGAATCGGTACAGACGCGGACTCGAGCCACCGACGGCCCACAGCTCCGATCCGACCGCGCAGATATCGGTGACGTTCTCGATCTCGAACAGCGCCGGCGGCCGCGTGTTCGCCAGGTCGACGAGGTGAACACCAGCTGCGCTGCAGACCGCAGCAGTTCCTCCGGTGTTCCCGAAGCACATCCCACGGCCGACCTGCATCGCGTCAGCTTACTGTGTTTCGCGCAGCCCTGGCCCAGTAGGCGAGCAGTACGCAGCCGGCGATCAACAGTCCACCTCCGACGTAGGAGGCCGGCGGTGATCGGAAGCGCAAGATCAAGCCGCCGAGCCAGCAGCCGAGCACGACCGCGACCTTCACGATCTCGCCGCGGCGAAACCGTTGCGCCGGCTTGTTCCGCACATGGGCACTGTGGCACATGGCAAGGGTGAGCGAGATCGCGAGGTTCGTGGCGACGGCATGGCGCGATGGGATCGGTCCCGACGATCGCGGGCAGATGGTCGAGCTACTCCGTCGCCCGGACGTCGCCGCTGATCCGGCAGTTTCGGAGCTCCGGCTTCTCGCGGCATGGCTCGATCTTCAGGATCATGTACGGGCGGAGCTGCCCGTCGAGCCGGCCGCGCCCGCGGCTCGCGTCCTGCACTTCGCCTGCATGCTCGACTGGGCACGGCTGGACCGCGCGCCCGCATCGATCGACGCCGCGATCGCGGCGCTCGGCTCGGCTCTCGAGACGCTCGAGCCCGACGATCCGCGTGCGGCCGCAGCCCGCGCCTGGTCGGATCTGGCGATCGGCGACCTCGCGCTGATGCTCGAGGACGTACCGACCGCGCGCGCTCGCTACGAGGCCGCGACGGCGACGGGCCGCCCGGTCGCGCTGCGGATCACTGCGATGCTCAAGCTCGCGAGCGCCGCGCTGACCCGGGTCAACGTCGACCCGGCGCGGACGTGGGCCCGCAAGGCGATGACACTCGCCGAGGTGTCGAAACGGTTCGAGCACGGTACGCGTGCACGCTTGCTGCTCGGTATGCTCGAGTACGCGGCGGGCAACACGGCCGCGATGCGGCGCGTGTTGTTACCTCACGAGAAGGTCAGTCCGTTAGCCCGCATCTTGCTCGCGAGTGTGGAGCCCGCAAACCTCGCGATGCCCCTCCTCGCGGATGGTGTCCGGATCGCGGCCGAGCAGGGAGATACGCTCGGCTATCTGCTGTGCATCCTGATCGGAGCACGCCGCTATGCCGCGATCGGTCGGGAGGCCGACGCGTTGATCACGATAGGCGCCGGCATCGCACGGCTGGCGCCGGTCGCGCCGACCCTCGCGGGAGTGCTCCGGGAGGAACGAGCGACCTGGCACAGGGACTGGGGAACGGCCAGGTTCGAGGCCGCGGAGCGGGCGGCGCTGGAGATCCTCGATCGGGCGTGACACGGCGCCCCGATCGACGCGATAACAGTGGCGAGGGAAGGGTCAGGAAGCCCGCTCCGAATAAGGAAAGATGGCCGGTATTGCCCGCAGCTCGCTGGGCGCTCGTGAACGGGATCGCGACCACGATCAGGATGTCGAGCCGCCGCATGAGGACGCGGCCATCTGGCCGGGGAAGGTCGCGAGA
This sequence comes from Kofleriaceae bacterium, assembly GCA_036794935.1. Lineage (GTDB taxonomy): Bacteria > Myxococcota_A > Polyangia > Haliangiales > Haliangiaceae > JABFXX01. The sequence continues at coordinate 3,705 of DAIRFU010000095.1, forward strand.
ACCGATGAGCTGCACGCCGTTCGCGATGATCGGCTCGGCGACATCAGCAAGCTCCGGCGCGTGCTGCAGACGATGCAGGGCGGCGGCCAGGAGCTACCGCAAGGCGTCGCGGCGCAGTTCTCGCGGCTGCTCGGCTCGGATCTCTCGGGTGTCAGGGTCCATACGTCCGGGCCCGCCAGCGAGCAGGCCGGCGCGATCCAGGCACGCGCCTTCACACATGGCGCTCATATAGCATTCGCGCCCGGCACCTACGATCCCGAGTCCGCCGCGACCCGACACGTGCTCGCGCACGAGCTCGTCCACGTCCTCCAGAACCAGCGGTCCGGTGGCCAGGCGATGCAGCTGGCCGCGCGACTCGATGTCGGTCCGTCCGGATCGAGCGTCGAGTCCGAGGCAGAAGCGGGGGCGCACGCGCTGATCGCGGGCCAGCCGTTCACGGTCCCGTCACGTCGCGACCTGCCCGGTGTATCGCTGTTCGGGGGCAACGACCCGGTTCCCGAGGCACCGTTGGCCTCGCCCTCGTCGTCCGCGTCCGCGTCCGCGTCCCCGTCCTCGTCCTCGTCC
>DAIRFU010000095.1:4368-14514 GCA_036794935.1 Kofleriaceae bacterium
CGTCCTCGTCCTCGTCCGCGACCGAACCGGCGGCACCGGAGGTCACGCCGGCATCGGCGATCCCGGCGCCGGCAGGCGCACCGGTGCCGGCAGACACACCGGCGGCGGCAGGTACGTCGTCCGCGCCGTCGCCAGCGCCGGCGGGGACGGCCGCCCCCGCGGCGGCCACGCCAGGCACCGCGGGATCAGGAGGAGCCGGTCCCGGCCCGAGCGCCGACGTGGACCCAGCCGCACCACGGCCGGCCGCGGCGCCGACGCCGGCGGGTGAGGCCAAGGCCCTCGATGCGCGAATCGCGGAGATCCTCGAGCAGCGCGCCGATCCCGCCGCGAAGACGACCTATCAGAAGGGCATCGGCCAGGTTCAGTCGCTCCGGCTGCAAGCGCTGCAGTACTCGTTTCAGAAGTCTGGCTTCGGTAACACGCTGTTCCAGACGCTCGTCTTTCCGACCGAGGCAGTCGCCGATCATTGGGGGCAGGTCTACGCGACCAACGCGTATCGCGGCGGCAACGGCAACGCGTTTGTCGATGGGCTGCAGTCGACGATCGAGGGGCTCCGCGGGCTGCTTCACATCGTCGGTGATCTCGCCGCGATCGTCAGCGCGTGGGCGGGCATGGTCGCGATCGTCGCAGGTCTGATCGCCTTGATCGGCGCGGAGACCGGAGTGCTCGCGGTCGTCGGCGGCATCGTCGCGAACATCGCCGACTCGGTGTCGGTGATGGCGGGCTTGCTGAAGATCATGCTCGACTGCCTCGACGCGCTTCTCGGCTTTGTCCAGATGATCATCCTGGTCATCCGGGCGCGCTGCTCGAAGGATCCGGGCGAACGGGCACGGTTCGCCCAGCTCCTCCACAAGGAAGCCGGCGACATGGCCGCGAACATCGTCGGCGTGTCGATGCAATGCGCGGTGCTGGTCGCGACGGCCGGTGTCGGCGTCGGGATGACCAAGGGCATTTCGAAGATGTTCACGAAGGAGTTCGGTCACGCCTTCGGCGAGGAGCTCGGCAAGCTACTCAACCCGCGGATCGTGTTCAAGGGCGGCATCAAGGGGGTCGTCGACAAGTTCGCGGTCCGGCAGGTCGGCAAGGGCGTCAAGGCGCCGCTCGGCGGCAAGAGCGTCGCGGTGGCGGGCGAGGACGTCCTCAAGCTGAGCGTGCTGAAGCGCGTCGGCGGGCGCGTGACAAAGGAGCGCCAGATCGTCTCGTTCACCACGAAGAACCAGATGAACGGCGCGCGGCTGGTCCGCTGCAACGCCGCGCTGAAGAAGATCGCGGCCATGGACGCCGCGGCGGTTCCAAGCGGCGGGCTCACGGTCGCGACGCTGATCGTCCAGTCGAAGGCGCCGAACCCGGGCTCGATCGGTCAGGCCGGCGGCGGCGGGCGGATCGAGGTCCCCGAGAAGCCAGCCGGTGCGGTCACCACCGTCGGTGCGTGGCCGAGCCTCCTCGAACAGTTCTCGAACGCGAAGGAGCCGCTGGCCGGCGCGATCACGCGCACCGAGGAGCAGTACGAGAACGCCAGGACGCAAGCTGGGGCCGATCTCGGGGCGGCCGTTGATGCGAAGCTCAGGGAAGTCGCAGAGCGCAGCCATGCGCAGACCGCGACAGCGACGACCGTCGGGAGCGACGCGCGTGAGGGCAAGGCGAACACCGACCGAGGTGGGGACCTCGCGAACAAGGGCAACGCCGAGAAGACGAAGGCCTCCGCAACCCAGGGGAAGATCGACAGCGAGACGACCAAGGTCCAGACCGCGGGCGGACAGCTGAAGCCGCCACCGCCGAAGGACGGCGTCCTCGGCACGGTCTACAACATGACGATCGGCACGATCGGCGGCTGGATCGGCAGCGCGCAGGCCTGGCTCAAGAACTTCCTCGGCAAGGGCCTGATGCTCGCGGCGGGTTTTTCGAAGCAGGACCTGGATCTCGCTGGCATCGAGGACGACATGCGCACCGACTCGACGCGCGACTCGCAGTCGGAGAAGGATGCGACCGAGACGCAGGCCGAGGCGGACCCGGTACAGCAGGCCGTCTACGAGCTGATGGCCGACAAGAGCACCGACGAGCAGGCGGCGATCCAGGGCATGGCCGAGGCGAAGGGACTCATCGAAGCACTCGAAGAGGCCGACAGGTCGCTCGACGAAGCGATCGAGAGCGGGAGCCTGTACATCGAGGCGGTCACGCCGATCCTCCAGCACGAGCTCGCGACGCAGACCGAGGGCAAGGCGATCGACGGTGCGTACGTCGCGCCCGTGATCGGTTACGCCGATGCTTTCGTCGCCTCGATCCAGGATGACTCCACCGGCCAGACGGCGCAGGCTAGCGCCGATGATTTGCTCGCCGAGATGCACGCGGCGTTCAGTGGGCTCGCTGTTGGCCCGGGGCGGACGCAGATCGCCGCGATCGTCAGCCAGTACGAGACCGCGCGCTCGACGGAGGTCATGCAGGCGAAGTCCGGCGCCGAGCAGATCAAGGCGCAGGTCGTCCAGTTCGTCGGCACCACCGACTACGCGGGCGTCAACGCGAACGCGCAGGCTCTCGATCGGCTCGCGCACGACTTCGATGGCGCCGATAACCTGCTCGGCGACGAGCTCTATCGAGAGATAAACCTCGTCCTGCAGGCGCACCTCGACGCGATCGACAAGGCAATCGCCGATGCGATGGCCGCGCCCGACGGTGCCGTCGATCAGACCGGAGATCCGAACCCGACGCCGGTCGCGCGCAAGGCCGACGGCGCGGGCATCGCGCCAGACGCCCAGGCGGCGCTCGATGCCGCCGCGCACTCGCACGGGGCCGGGCTGCCGGCCGCGCAGCGCGAGGAGCTCGAGCAGAAGGCCGACGTCGATCTCTCCAGGGTCCGGATCCACACCGGGGCTGCATCGCAGCAAGCAGCAGCCGCGGTCGGAGCGAAGGCGTACACGGTCGGTCAGGACATCCATTTCGGCGCGGGCCAGTACGATCCCGTATCGCTGGATGGTCAGCACCTGATCGCACATGAGGTCGCGCACACGATCCAGCAGCGCGAAGGAGCGCCGTCGCGGCAGCACGAGCTCGAGGTCAGCGCTGCCGAGGACCACTCCGAGCTCGAGGCCGATCGGTTCGCGGACTCGGTCATCCGCGGTGGCGCGCCGGCGGCGATGTCGGCGCAGCGGCCGATCGTCGCCCGCGAGACGCTGTCAGGCACGAACCCGGCGGAGCGCACCGACGCTACCGGTGCGGCGATCACCCGGCACCGGGCGGCGACACTCGGAGACACGACGAATCCACCGGCCACCATCGCGCCTCCCACCGTCGTGTCCCGCACGGCGAACGTGCGGGTCGTCGCGACGGAGCTGGCCCCACTGCACGTGGCCGGCGCCACGTGCCCGGAGCCCGGCCGCGTGTTCCAGGAGGGGCCGGCCGTCAGTCCGCCACCGTCCGGCTACACGGAGGTCACCGGCCAGCAGGGCACGGTCGATGCGCCGATGCTCGAGCAGACCGCCGATCCGGGGCTGTACATCGCGAACCAGCCGACGGCTAACGATGTCCAGCAAGGCGGGATCGGCGACTGCTACTTCATGGCAACCCTGATGGGCGTTGCAGCGCGCGACCCCGGTCACCTCAAATCGATCATGGCGGCCGACGGATCCGGTGGCGCCAGCGTCACGCTGTACCGGCGCGAGGCGCAGAGCCGCGGCTTTCTTGACTGGCTCACGGACGCGGCGCCGACCTACACCTATATCCCGGTCGTCGTCTCGGTCAGCGCCGATCTCGCGGTGCGCGTGTCGAACAACCGCGTGTACGGGGCGCAGCTGCACTGCGCGCCGGGACCGAAGGCGCAGGAGTACTTCGCGCGAATCAGCGGCACCAACCTCGAGGTCCACCGCAAGGACACGTTCGAGGTGGCGCGGTGGGCGCCGCTGATGGAGAAGGCGTACGCGCGGTTCGCGCAGGTGCATGGCCAGTACGGCGGTGCGCACGACGGCCACGCGGCCGGTGGTTCAGGGTATGCGGGCATCGACGGCGGGATCGGAACCCACACGTACTCGGTGCTCTATGGTGCGGCCGCGGCGGCGGCGTCCGCCGACGTGCACGACGTACAGGTCAATTCGTTCCCGGCCGGCGGTGGGAGCGTGCTCGCTGCGAACCCGCGCGTCGTTGACCAACTTTGCCTGCTCGCGGGACGCGGTGAAGCCGCCGCACCGGGCGATACGACCGCTCCGCTCATCCTCGCCAACACCGATCCAGACAGTCAGGTCCTCAACCTCGAGAAGGCGATTCCGCTCGCGATCGCCGACCCGGACTGGGCCGCGATCGGCGCCACGCGCCAGGCGAAGATCATCGCGATCCAGACGGCGATCACCGCGTGGAAGGCTCTGCCGCCGGATACCGGAAGTGTGACCTCGAAGAAGACCGCGATGGCGGCGATCGGCACCGCATGCGCCGAGGCGGCGCGAACGCCGAACACCGACTATCTGGCGAATCTGCGCTCGTGGGTGCGAGATCCGATCCCGTTCGCGAACGATTCGGACGCGGTTCCGGCCGATCGGATCGCCGGCCTCCATACGATGGGCCGCAACATCGACATCATGATCGGCAACGGAACGCTCGTACCGTTCAACATCGAGGTCGTCGGTCATGCATCCAGCTCCGGCGATGCGGCGCACAACCAGACGCTCTCGGAGGGGCGCGCCACGAACGTCAGCACCACGATCCAGGCCGGGGGAACGCACGCGGCGAACATGGCGAAGAACAATTTCGCGGGGCGGGGTATCGGCTCTGCAGGCGCGGGCCCGGGACCCGAGTGGCGCCGCGCGGACGTCACGGTCGAGCCCCAGCAGACCGAGAACGAGCTGCTCGGGGCGGCGCGCAGCGTTCCACTTCGTCGCCTCATGGATCTCGTGCTGACGGTCCGCAATCTCGGCACCGATCACAGCGGCGGCCAGCGCAACGTCTATGCCGGTCACGCGTACTCGGTGCTCTCGGTGTCGTTCGTCACCACCGCACGGGTCCCGGTGCCGCTCGCGTCGGTCAGCGGCGCGGCGCGCCAGGCGATGTTTCCCCAGGTCGACGCGATGGTCTCGAGCGTGCGGCTGCGCAACCCGCACCATGGTAACGAGCCCGATCGCGACGGCATGAACCACGACGTTCCCGGCGATGGCATCCCGGCCGGACCGACTGCCGATGGCGCCTTCACGATGACGCTCGACGGCTTCTTCCGCAACTTCAACTGGATCGGATCAGGTGTCCTGCCCAAGACCTAGCCATATCCTCGCCGTCGCGCTGTTGATCTGTGCGTGCAGCCGCGACGGCCGCGATGCCAAGGCCCATGCACCGAGCCCGTCGCCCACCGCGCCCAAGGAGACCCACGTGCTCGAAGTGAAATCGTCGGCCGATCTCGAAAACCTCGGCAAGCAGTACCTCGAGCGCGCGGAGGCGGGCTTCACCGGGGTGCTCGAGGTGCACGTCGCGCCCGGAACGTACGAGGACACGCGATGGGCGATGGCACCGACCGGTAAAGGGGCCCCGCCGCCGATCGATCTCGTGCTCGAGGGGGCCGGAGCGGCGATCCCAGGTCCCTCGCAGCTCGGTGGCCGCTCGATCCGCATCGAGGGTCTCGTGCTGACGAGCCAGCAGTTCGCGCCGATCGTGATCGAAGCGACCCAGAGCGTGACGATCTCCAAGTGCGCGTTCATCGACGGCCGGATGACCAACTCGCAGATGGTCCGCCCGTATCTCGAGCTGCGCGCGCACGGTGCTGGCACGACGAAGTCTCCGGTTACCGCCCAGATCGACGGTACCTGGTTCGTGCGCAACTTCCAGGCGGCCGAGCACTCGTCGCTGCTCGCGTTCACCATTGACGAGAACGAGCCCGGCTACTTCGGCGCGATCGCGATCCGCGACAGCGCGTTTCTCGGCAACGCATTCTCGAGCGATATCGCGATCAGCTACGCGAAGGCGGCAACGATCGAGCGCACGATCTTCTACAAGACCTGGCCATCGGGCGTGTTCCTGCGGTGCAAGACCGCCGGCGCCGTGGCGGTGAAGGACTCCGTACTGGTCGCCGAGGAGCTCGGCCACGTCGCGGAGCTCTCCGAGTGCCCGCCGATCGAGCTGACGAACACGAAGATCTACACACGCAATTTCACGCCGGCCGCGCCGACGCCGCCGGCACTCCATGTCGATCGCGCCGCGCTCTCCGATCGCACGCTGCTCGGCGACACGAGCGCGCTCGACAAGGCCATCGCGATGCCGGTCGCCATGCCGCAGGACGCGCTGCGTGCGGCGCTCGATCAAGCACTCCACCTGCGGCAGCCCTGACCGTGTGGGATCGCGACTACCGGGGGCCCGAGCGCGACGACGACGTCGCCGAGAACGAGTCGTCGCTCGATCCGGGCAAGGCGTCGCTGAGCGAGCAGCTCGGTAAGCCCAGGCGCATCCAGTCGCAGGTCCCGGGCCGGAGCATGCGGACCGACGGGCTGGCCGCGGCGAAAGGTGCTCCGCGCATACCACCGCCACACGCGACCGCGGCGCCCGCACACCAGATCCAGCGCAAGGCGGTCGTCACCGCCGGCATCGCCGGCTCGATCGCGATCGATCCGACCGTCCTCGTCGACGATCGAGGCCAGCTAACCGAGGGCCAGCTGCGCAAGCGCGACTTCTTCGCGACGCTCGAGCCTGCGTTGAAGGCCGCGGCCGCGGACGTGCTCGGCCGCTTGTGGTCGATCGCCGGCTGCCCCTACATCCAGAAGTACCTGGACCTGTACGCCGTGAAGCCCGCGGCCGAGGTCGAGAAGTTCGCGCGCCGCTACACCGGTTCGAAAGCCGTCACGGCCCAGCAGCTGCTCGCAGACCTGGTGCGGGTGGCCCGCGAAGGAATCGTGCACTGGAAGGAGACCGGGCAGTTGCCGCCGGCGATCGTCAAGGCCGATCCAGAGGCAGCGAAGGCGGCCGATGCCGCGGCGGGCAACGCGCCGTCGGTCCAGCGCAAGGCCGACAATGGACAGGTGTCGGGCGCGACCAAGCCGCAGCGAGTGCTCGAGCAGCTCGGTGAAGGTGCGCCGCTCGACTCATCGACGCAGGCGCGCATGGAGAAGGCATTCGGCGCCAGCCTCGGCGACGTTCGCATCCACGACGATGCGCAGGGCGCCGCCGCGGCGACCGAGCACAACGCACTCGCGTTTGCAGTCGGCAACCACATCGCGTTTGCGCCCGGCCGTTACCAGCCGGGCAGCGTCGAGGGTGATGCACTCCTCGCGCACGAGCTCACGCACGTCCTCCAGCAGCGCGGCGCCACGACGAGCGCGAGCAAGGACGTCAGCGAGGTCGGCGACGCTTCGGAGAAGGACGCGGATCGTGGTGCTGCCAATGCGGTCGCGCAGCTACACGGCGATGGAAAGGCGGCGGTGGAGGACAAGGCCGAAGCAACCACCAGCTCGGATCTGCAGCTCCAGCGCTGCATTGGCACCCTCAACGAGGGCGAAGACGAGATGCTCCGCGAGCAGCGGGGCTTCTGGACGCAGCAGCCGACGTTCGACGGTGACCCATTCGACGTGAAACTGTCGGCGATCCGCGGCCAAGGGAAATTCAAGGACCACGTCACGATCGACGCGTACTTCGATTACAGCGGGCCGGACGACACCGATGGCCATCAGGTGATGTTCATCATCGATGTTGCCCAGGGCAAGCAGCTGGATCCGGTGGTCACCACGGATCGGCCGACCGACTGGGCCACGCTGACGATCGACGCGCATGGCGACGGTTCGAACATGACGACGATCCGCCATCGCACGCACTTCCTCGACGGCTGGAATCCGAAGAGCCGCGAGCACACGTTCTACAAGAAGGGCGAGTTCGACAACCAGGAGTTCGACAACTCCGTCATCGTCAAGTCCAAGGACGCGTTGCCGGGGACGACCGCGAACACGCCGGTCACGGGTGCCGATCCGAACATCCAGGCGCTGCGCGTCGACGTCGCGGCGCTCACGACCAAGGAGTGGCTCGACGAGATCCTGAGCACCCAGGTATTCGGCCTCGACAAGACCCAGGCGCCCTGGGCCGGTCTCAGCGCGAAGGTCGATGCCGACGCGGCGAAGTACACGAGCAATGCCGTCGACGCACACGACGAGGCGCTCCGGCTCACGCGGCTCGGTCAGGTCATCACGCGAACGCGTCCCATGCTCAAGGCGCTCGGTGCCGCGAGCAACAAGGAGGCGTACCTGCCCGACATCGCCGACGAGGCGATCATATTGGTCGCTGAAGTTCGTGACAAGTACGCGAGCGGGGTCGCGGCAGCGTGGGACGGACCGGCGACATCCGAGCTCAATGCGGCCGATACCGCATTCAACGCGGTGTGGTTCCGGATCTCGAGCCTGTACATGCAGCAGGGCAAGGGGGTCCACAAGCTGATCTGGAACGCGGGATCTGCAGCGCAGGATGTTCGGAACCTGCGCGACGGCAGTCGCCCGGGCGTCGTCTACCCATCGCTCGAGGCCGCGATCGGTGTACCGGGCGCAGTGCAGACCAATCCAGCTGCATCGGCACAGCCACCGATTTCCGACGCGAACGACAACTGGCGCGCGATCCGCGAGTCGTTCATGCGCGGCGACGTAGGCGCGCTGGCGAAGGTCCAGAAGCTTGTCGAGAACACGCAGGTCCTCGCGGGACTATCCGCGCTGCTCTGCACGACCGAGATTTTCTACCAGTTTCGCAACGAGCTCGACGGTGTCGTCGGAACTGTCGCCGACAAGGCCCCGGGGACACGCAACCTGACGCGCGTCTGCAACGACTACATCGGCAAGTTCGAAAAGATCGCGACCGGCGTCGAGACGGCGCTCCAGGGTGGCAAGACGATCGACGAGGTTGGCGGCAGTGCGGTCGCCGCGCTCCAGACGCTGTGCGACGACAAATTTCGAGCGGACATCAGCGACATCCAGTCGCGCATCAAGACCGTGAAGGTCATCGAGGCGCTCACCAAGGTGCTCGCGATCATCGGCATCGCCGCGCTGACCGGTGGCGCCGCCGGTGCCGCGGCCGGCGGCTTGCTCGAAGGAGTCGGTGCGAGCGCGGGCGTGATCGCGACCGGCGAGCTCGCAGCCGAGGTCGTCACGTTCACGTTTGTCTCGCGGCTCGGCAACGAGGCCGTGTTCGGGAAGAACGATACGAGCTTCAGCGAGGATCTGATCACGAACGCGCTGATGTTCGGCTTCTTGAAGGCCGCGATGGCCGGTTACGGCCGCGTGTTCAAGGCGTACGCGCAGACTCACAAGACGGCGGTGGCCATCGGCGGCGCGATGACCGGCATGGTCGGCCTGCAGATCTTCGCCGAGATCCATCACAAGCTGAAGACCGGCAAGATGATGGACTGGGACGAGCGCGCGGTCGGCATCTTCCAGAACGCCGTGATGATGGTCGCGCTGGCGCTCGGTGGCTACTTGGCGAAGCCGAAGGCGGAGCGGATTCGCGTCAAGATGCTCCAGTTCGCCGCGAAGAACGTACCCGGCGCGCTCGACCGGATCGAGGCGAAGCTCGCCGGCCTCAAGGGGGAGATCGAGGGCCTCAAGGCGGGCGGCGGCAAGCAGGATATGGACAGACTCGCCGGCCTTCTCGCGAAGATCGAGAAGCTGTGGAACGAGCAGATCTCGGTCCTCGCCGAGGCAGCAAAGGTCGAGAAGGAGCAGAAGGCAGAGGCGGCGAAGGAGTTCCAGGAGCAGGTCGCGGCGATGGTGAACGAGATCGCCAAGCTCGACCTCCAGCTCTCGGCGGCCGGCGTCGAGATCGCTCTCGGCAGCGACAAGGGTGGCAACTTCTACAAGACCCTGTCGCCCGGATACGTTGCATTCAAGGCCGAGGGCCTCGAGGTCCTCAAGGAATTCTACAAGGAGAACGGCGGCACGTTTGCCGAGGTCAAGGGCAAGGAAGGTCTCTACGTCGGCAAGGACACGAGCGGGGAGATCTTCTTCGTCAAGGACGACGTCGCGAACAGCTTCTTCGATCGGCCGACACCGAAGACACCCACCGAGGCCGAGGCGAAGGCAAACCGCCTCGCCGCAGAGAAGGCGAAGCTGCAGAACAAGCAGCGTGCGGTGCAGCTGCGCAAGCTACTTGGGCCTCACATCCAGGATGGCCACGTCACGTACAAGTTCGGGCGCGTCATCAACGGCACGGGCCTCG
>DAIRFU010000641.1:0-4128 GCA_036794935.1 Kofleriaceae bacterium
CACACCGACGGGCCTGCGCAGACGCGTCCGGCGCGGCGTGGACATTGCTCGCGCACGAATGGCACCCTCAGCGCGGGCCGACCGATCCGGCGCCATCGAAAGGACGACATGATCACGCTCTATGGCGTCGGACGCATCTTCCCCTCTCCAGGGCCGCACGCGCGTCGTGCAGTGGTGCTTCGCCGCGGTCGGCACCGTCGAGCCGACCCTGACGGCCTTGGATATCATCGACATCTTCGACAGCGACAACGCCGCGCTCAAGGTCAAGGTGGAGGCGCGCAAGCTCGCCGGTCGCTGGCTCGGCCACGTCGAGCGTCGCCTCGAAGGTCGCGAATGGATCGCGTGCGCCGACTTCACGGCGGCCGACGTCATCATGGCCGGCGTCCTGCGCACCATCCGCAAGACCGACCTGATGGACCCGTTCCCGAACCTCGAGACCTACTACGAGCGTTGTTTCGCCCGGCCGGCCTGGCACCGCGCCCTCGATCTCTACGCCGAGCGAATCGGCGTGAGCGTCGACGACATCCGGTAGCGCCCGCTCCGTTCCGCGTCGCGCGCGAGCTACTGGTCGAGCTCGATCACGCCACACGCGACGCGACCGCCGGCGTTCCCGGTCGGCTGCGTCTTGAAGTCGTCCTTCTTCGCGTGAATGATGAAGCCCTTGCCGACGATGCTGTTCGGGTCATCGCCGAGGGTGATGCCCTGCATCGTGATGGTCTTCGTCGCCTTGCCGTCCTTACCCGCGGTCAGGTTTCCGAAGTCACCCGCGTGATGCTCGGCTGCGGTCGGCGCGCCGTGCTTGTGGTTCTCGGGGTTGAAGTGACCGCCCGCGCTGGTCGCGTCCGGCGCGGAACAGTCGCCCTTCTCGTGGACGTGAAATGCGTGCTCGCCCGGCGTCAGGTTCTCGATGTTCGCGGTCGCCTCGACGCCACCGTCGACCTCCTTGAACGTGACCGTGCCGGTCACCTTCGACTTCGCAGTGGGCGCGAGGGTCGCGGTCGCCGTCTTCGGTCCCGATGCCTCGGGCGCTGGAGGCGCTTCGGCAGGCATCTCCGTCTCCGTCGCCGCCGAGCCCTCCGTGGGCGGCGCGACCTCGGCCGCAGGCATGGCTGCCGGCTCTGGCTCGGTCTTCGGCTTCGAGCCACCACAGGCCACGGCGAACAAGAACGGCGCGAACATCAGCAGCTGTTTCATGCGCGCAATGTAGTGGACCTCCGGCGGACCGCTCGGGATGATCGAGCGCCTCGCTCGAAACTCACACTCCCGGGGTCGCGATGAGCCCAATCCAGTCGCCGATTGTCGCGCACGATCCTGCCGGCGGCGGCAGCCCGCGCTCCGGCTCTGCCGGCCCGGCTGGTCGAGACCCGCGGGGCCACCGAGCCGAGAGACGAGATCCGACGTCTTCGATCCGCCCGGGTCCTCGCGGCAGCGGATCTCAACCGACGGTGATCGCCGAGGGCGCGGAGTCTCGCGAGACGATGTTCTGGCTGGGCATCAAGGCGGCTGGACGCACGCGCACCCGGTGACCAGGCGACGCTCCACCCGAGAGCCGAGCCAACTACTCGCGTACCGCTGCAATGCCGATCATGCCGCCGAAGCGCACACCGGGCTCGAAGTCGTCGAACGTGCGCGTGCAGCCTTCGCACGTGAAATGCGGCGTGCTCGTCGCAAACGGCCTGTCCATGCCGAGACTCATGAAAATGGTTGGCTCGCGCCGCGTGCCCGCGGGAAACCCGAGCGTGATCGTGCTCGACCACGCGAGCTCGCGTTGCGAGACACGGACATAGGGCTCGTGAGGGCCCGTCAACAAGTCCTCGAGCGCGGTCCCTTCGTTGAGTCCGATCGCGTGGCGATACATCGCGTAGCTGATGCCCGTGCTCGCGAACGCGATGAAGCCACCTTCATTCGCGCCCGCCTGCAGCTCCGTGCGGCCGATCAGGCCATGCCACCATTGAAAGGTCGCGCCCGTGGCGACCGCGAGCGTCTTGTGCTCGTCGCCGAGCCCGCAGCGCACGTCGCCGGCGAGCGATCCGATATTGAGCTGAAAGCCGACGTCGCAATGATCGTTGAACGACTCTCGCGCGCTCAGCGAGAATAGCTGCAGGAGCGGGATCTTGGTTGCCGGACCGTACGTGACGTCGTTGCGGCGTTGGCCACCCTCGGTGAGCGAGGAGCCAAAGCCAGTCAACTCGATGCTGGCGCCGACGACTGTGCCGTTGCCGCCCAGGGTGTTGCCGGTCGGCGTCGTGACGGGTGGGACGCGCGAGGTCGGTATGCAGGCGCCGAGAACGACGACGAGGCCAAGGGCGGGAGCAACGGAATGGCGCATGAGCGGCAGAGACGACGGTCTACGTCATATATTCGCCAGCTCCCCTGGCAAAAAGCGTTCATTCAATGCCCCTCGATCGACCCGTGATAAATGACGCTGCCGCCGCGCGCTGGTGGCGCTTCCCGGCGCCCTGGAAGGCAGCGCGCTCACGAATCCGGGGCACGGTTATCAGTTGCTGGCCCGTGGGGAGCGGACACCGAGCTCGGTGTCGTTGACCGTTACTACTGCGTATCTTGCTGCTCGGATCGATTGTCGCGCACGATCCGGTGTCCGGCGGCAGTTGATGGGTGGACGTAGCGATGGATGACGCGCGAATCCCAACTAACGAGCAGCTGATGGCCGAGATGGGCTGGGTACGCCAGCTCGCGCGCGCGTTGGTCAAGGACGACGCGCTCGCCGAGGACCTCGCGCAGGACACCTGGCTCGTCGCCGCCGAGCAGCAGCCGGATACCGAACGACCGCTGCGGCCCTGGCTCGCGCGCGTCGTGAGGAATCTGATCATCACGCGCCGTCGCAGCGAGGAGCGGCGCGACAACCGCGCGATCGCGTACGACAGCGAGCGTCCGGTACCCACGCCCGCCGAGCTGATCGAACGCGTCGAGTTGCAGCGTGCGCTCGCCGACGAGCTGCTCGGGCTGGCCGAGCCGTACCGGTCCACCGTACTCTTGCACTTCGTCGAGGGCTACAGCAGTGCAGAGATCGCGCGCCGGCTCGGGATTCCCGATGCCACGGTACGTCGCCGGCTCAAGACCGCGCTCGATCAGCTGCGCGAGGCGTTGCGCAAGCGCACGGATCAGCCGAAGCGCGGCTGGCTCGCGGCACTGATCCCGTTCTCCAGATCGCCGGGCGTGTCGCCGGCGTCGACCGCTCTAGGAGTGTTTGCGATGAAAAAGGTGATCGCGATCGTCGTCGTGCTGGTTCTCCTCTTGCTGATCGGTGCGGGCGCCCTGTGGCGCCATCGCGCACGCAAGCACGAAGCGGCGAGCTCGAGCTCGATCGCACTCGCGGGGGCACAGGCGTCACGCGTCGCCGGCGATCCGGGCGCCACCTCGGTCATCCCGGCGTGGCTCGTGAAAGCCGGTGCACCGTCGCGGAGGATCGCCGGTCGCGTCGTGTTCCACGGTGCGCCGGTTCCCGGCGCGAAGGTCGTGCTCGGCTTCGAGGTCGGGGGGGAGCCCGGCCCCGTGATGATGTCCCCGGACCCGAGCACCACCACGCTGTTGCAGCCGATCGCCGAGGTGACGTCTGCCGCCGATGGCACGTTCGACTTCGGCGTTCAACCACCGGCAACGTTCGTCGTGAGCGCGTCGGCGATGAAGTACGCGCCCGCGGCGGCGCACGTCGGAAACGCGAGTCCGGCCTCGAAGTCCGACGAGCTCGTCCTGGCGCTCGGCGACTGTCGATCGCGACTCTACGGCACGATCGCGGATGCGTCGGGTGGCGGGATCGCGAAGGCGCACATCTCCGTGGCCGGGCTGAGCGGGGTGGAATCGGACGCGACCGGCGCGTACAGCATATGTCTGTCGTCCATCGACACGATGGGCATGCCCAGCGCGCGGGTCCGCGTCCAGGCCGACGGCTACGGCACGCTGCTGCAGACCGTTCTCGTCGCTGGCGAGCTCCGCCACGATTTCCAGCTCGTGCCCGAAGGCGTGCTCGTCGGCCGTGTCGTGACGAGCGAGGGGAAGCCGGTCGGCGGTGCGCGCGTCGTCGCCACCGCGGAACCCTCCGAGCTGCCGCGTCACGTCGCGGGCGGGTGGACCTACTCCGAGGGCGACGGACAGTTCCGGGTCGACGCG
>DAIRFU010000642.1:0-4107 GCA_036794935.1 Kofleriaceae bacterium
CGTCGCCGGCTGCACCGACAACTCCGCTAGTGATGTGCTCGGCGGCTCGCTGTCGGTCAGCGGCACCGTCACCGACTTCCAGTCGGGAGCCGAGGTGACCGGCGCGGCGAGCGTGTCGACCACGTCGCTGTCGCCGCTGCCCACGGTCACGGTCGAGGGCGCCACCTTCACGATCGCCGGCGTGCCCGAGAACTCGGCATTCCAGATCCTCGCGAGCGTCCCGACGACGCATCGCCCGACGTACAGCCAGCTCATCGAGGTGACTCGTGACGACCGCGACGGCGTCGAGGTGCCGACCGTCAGCGAGCAGTTCCTCGCCGATCTGGCGACCAGCTTCGGCGTGACCCCATCGGCCGCCAAGGGCGTGCTGCTCGTGCACCTCGTCGACGGCGCGGGCGCGGGCCAGGCGGGTGTCGAGGGCGGCAACCTCGTGCTCGCGAACGCCGCCGGGGCGATGGGCCCGAAGTTCCTCGATGCCGACATGAAGCCGGTGCCGGCCGCGACCGCGAGCACGGCGTCGGGCTGGGCCGTGTTCTTCGAGGTGCCGCCCGGCGCGATCACGCTGGCCACCGCGGCGACCGCGACCGTCACGCTCGACATGGCGACCTCGCCCGTCGGTGCCGGTGCGGTGACGATCGCGGACGTCAAGGTCACCGACGGCGCGCCGGCACCGCTGCCGACGAACGTGTCGTTCGCGACCCAGGTCGTCCCGATCTTCACCAGGCGCGGGTGCACGGCCTGCCACTCGGGCGGCGGTCCCGGCAAGGACCTCGGGGGCCTCATGCTCGATGGTGGCAACAACCTGACCTACAAGGAGCTGACCGAGGACAACCCGCTGCGCGCGAACCCGCTGATGCCGGAGAAGAGCCTGGTCCTGACCATGCCCTCGGCGGAGACCCCTCCGGACGCGCATCCGAACGTGACATTCACTGGACCCACCGACCCCGATTACCTCACCATCCTGGTCTGGCTTCGCGAGGGAGCGAAGCTGAACTAGGAGACTGCATGATTCGCTTCTCGCTGGCTGCACTCGTGATCATGACCTTCGCGTTCGCGTGCGGTGACGATGCCGACGACCTCGGTATCGGCGCCCAGTGCGCCGGCAACGAGGAGTGCGACGCCGACACCAACCAGACGTGCCTCGCGTTCAAGGGTGGCTACTGCGGGCTGACGGGCTGCACCGGCGACGTGGACTGCCCGGACGACTCCGCGTGCATCATGCACACCGACGGCGTCAACTACTGCTTCCGGACCTGCATCGACAAGATCGACTGCAACGCGAACCGCGACGTCGACAACGAGGCGAACTGCTCGTCGAGCGTGACGTTCGTCGAAGATGCGAAGGGCCGGAAGGCCTGCGTGCCGCCGTCGGCGTAGCGGGCGGGTCCGGACTCTGCCGCCCGGAGGACGTACCCGGGCCGCGTCACGCGGTATGGTCTCGCCGTGCGGTGGTGCTACGCGCTCGCGATCGCGATCGTCATGGCTGCCACGCCTGCGCGCGCCGAGCGCCGGCTGGATGGATCGCTCGACGAGCCCATCGCAATTCGCGATGCGCCGTGGCAGCGCCGCCCGATCTCGTTTGGCGGCCACATCGTTGCCGTCACGCTCGCGATCGTGCCGGGCGTGATCGTGCATGGCATTGGTTCGTGGGTCGTTCACGAGAAGCGTGCGGCGAAGAAGCTCTTGATCGGCGAGGGGGCTGCGATCGCGGTCGCGGCCGGCGCCGGCCTGCTCGTCGGCGGCTCCGGCGGCAATCCATTCACGGTGGCGGCCGTGCCCCTTATCGTCGGCGGTGCCGGGCTGTTCGTGCAGTCGTGGCTGACCGACATCTGGGTCGCTGCCGGCGGCCGACGCATGTGGCGCTCGCCGCGAGCACGCGCGCCGTGGTCCGTCGAGCTCGGCACCTCGTGGCTCCACGACGCGTATCGCGAGCGCGCTCTGCTCCGGGGCGGCGGACGCGTCGAGCTCGGCCGCGTCGATCTGGGAGCGTTCGCGCTCGCCGATGCCGTCGGGGATGCCCAGCTCGGCCAGGCCGACGTTCGCGTGCGCCTGCTCGGGCCTCGCGCGACCGGCGAGCAGGTCCGCCATGGCAGCCGGCTCACCGTGCGCGCCGGCTCGCGCTACCACCGCGACGCACCCGATCACGTGACCGAGTGGACGCAGGAGCTCGCGATCGATGGGCGGCTCGACCTGGAGCGCTTCGATCCGACATTTCGCAGCAGCTTCGTCGAGCTCGGCACCGGGCTCGGCCTCGTGCGTGTCGCCTACGCGAACGGCGCGCGCGACTGGTCGAGCGAGCTGCTCGCGCGCTTCGCGTGGGGCGCGTACCTCGGCAGCCATGGCGAGGCGACCCTGTTCTACGAGCACACGCGCGATGGCCTCGTCGGCGGGCTGGCCGCGTGGCGCGCCGCCGGCTTCCTGGGCAGCGTCGGCGCGACCGTCGATCTGCGCGTGCGCGGCCCGTGGGGCGTGCGCGGCGCGCTCGAGATCGGCAACGCCTATCTCACCACGCTCGCGCTCGTCTACCGAGGAGGTCCGCGATGAAGCGCCTCGCCCTGCTCGTCTGTGTCGCCGCGTGCACCCGCCCGGCCGAGGACCGCGCCGAGCAAGAGCTCGCGGTGGGCACCGCCGCGATCACCGATGCGTCCGTCGAGGTCGCCGGCGGCCTCGCCGCGGTCCGCGAGCTCACCGATCACCGCCTCGAGCTGTGGGCCAACGCGCCCGTCCTCGACATCTCGTTCACCCTCGGCACCACGGCCGGTGGCGACTGGACCATCACCGTCCGCAACACCCTGGCCGACGCCGTGCTCACGGCCGACGACACCACGTTCACCCGCGACGCCGATCAGCACCCGACCGTCGGCATCTTCCACGTCACCCTCGGTGCCGGCAGCCACGCGCTGCGCGTCGCGCCGCCCGATGCCGCGGTCGTCGAGCCGTTCACCGTCGTCGCGATGGCCGACATCCAGACCGCGATGCCCGATGTCGATGACGTGTTCGAGAAGATCTCGGCGGTCGCCGGCGCGCGGTTCGTCGTGTCGATGGGCGACATCACCGATCGCTCGGAGCTCGACGAGTACGAGCTGTTCGACCGCCAGCTCACCACCCTGACGATCCCCTACTACACCACCCTCGGGAACCACGAGCTGTGGGCGGACCCGTCGCGGTACTTCGATCGCTACGGCCGCGCGAGCTTTCAGTTCGACTTCAAGGGCGCCGCGTTCACGTTCGTCGACTCCGGCGATGCCGGCGTCGATCCCCTCGTCGAGACCTGGCTGGACGGCTGGCTCGACCGCGCCCGCGACCGCACGAACATCTTCCTCACCCACATCCCGCCCATCGATCCGATCGGCGTGCGCTACGGTGGCTTCCGCAGCGCGCAGGACGGCCGCCGCCTGCTCGCGCGCCTCGCCGACGCGAACGTCGACCTCACGCTGTACGGCCACATCCACACGTACATCGAGTTCGAGAACGCGGGCATCCCCGCGTACATCTCGGGCGGCGGCGGAGCCGATCCGATGAAGTGGGACGGCATCGACCGTCACTTCCTCGTCGTCACCGTCGATCCGACCACCGACGCGGCCCCGAAGGTCGAGGTCGTGCGCGTCGACTGACGCGGCTACGCCAGATCTTCTTCCATCTCGACCTCGCCATCGAGCACGGACATCTCCTCGAGCACCGCGCGCACCTCGGCGACGCGCGACGACGACGGCTCGTGCGGCTGTTCACCAAACCCGCGCTCCTGTTCGGTGACCAGCAGCGCCTCGCCGATCTCGTCGGGCGATGCCCCGGTCTCCAGGATGCGCTCGACCACGAGTGGATCCACCTCGCCGAGCAGCCGGTTGACGTCGGTTGCAGTTGCGGGATTCGTCGGCATGCAGGTCGCCAATGCACGCGCCGCGCCATCCCGCGCACTCAGGCGCCTGCGAAAACTTCGCCGCCCGCGTGCCGGAGCGGGCGCGTCGCGCTCGGCCCCGTGCTCAGCGCCACGCCGTGGCGAGCGCGAGCGTCTCCGCGTTCTCCGGGACCGACTCGAGGAAGCTCGCGCGCCAGTGCGGGTCCTGGATCTTCGCGACCGTCGCATGCAGCTCGGCAGCCGCCTCGGTG
>DAIRFU010000643.1:0-4103 GCA_036794935.1 Kofleriaceae bacterium
CGAGTCGACCGCGACGATGCCGAACGAGCCGCCGCCACCGCTACCGCCGGTACCGGCCGTACCGCCGCAGCCGCCACCACCGCCGCCGCCGCCCGACGAGCCGTACGAGTCGCAGTCGGTCGCCCCGCCGCCGCCACCGCCGCCACCGCCGCCGCCGAAACCGTTACTGCCCGCGCTACCACCCGCGCCGGACGCGGGGACGTAGAGTGCGCGTTCGAACACACCGACCTCGAGCCCGCCCGCGCCGCCGCCGCCGGCTGCCCCGGAGGCTCCGTCGGCTCCAGGCTGGCCATTCGCGCTCGCGCCGCCGCCCGCGCCCCCACCCTGCGCCAGGTCGGTGGCGTTGCCACCGCGATCACCGGCGCCATTCTCGTGACCGGGCATTCCACCTACGCCTCCAAGGCGCCCACACGCCGACGTCCCGGCCTTGCCACCGGGCGGTCGACCGCACGACGCACAGAAAACGCCCGAGTCCTCGCACCCGGGGGTGCCGATGCCGCCGGTGCCGCCCGCCGCGCCCGTGGCGCCGTCGTTGCCGTCGACGCCGCGCGCGCCGATGCCGGGCGTCACCGTGACATCCACGAGCGAGATCAGCTTCGAGCCGGTGATGAGGATCGCGTACGAGCTCTCGCCCGCCGCGGTCGCATCCGCACTCTTCACGCTGACACCGTCGAGCGCCGTGCCGGTCAGGATCTGATCGAACGTGACCGCCGGCGACGGCGCGACGATCTCGGTCACGACCGCCGGGTTGCGCGTCCACGTCTCGTCGAAGCCGCCATACACCGGCACGCCGACCTTCATCGCGACCTGCTCGTTGTAGGTTCCGGACTGCACGAAGACCGCCATCGGCGGGTTCCATCCGGAGGCCATCGTGATGGCGGCGTTGATCGACTGGAGCGGCGTCTCCCGGGTCCCGGCGGCAGCGTCGTTGCCCGCGCGCGACACGTAGATCGCATCGCACGGCAGGCCGTCGCACGAGGGCGCGTCGATCGTCACGAGCCTCGCGTCGGCGGCCGGATCGGCGTTGTCACTGCTGCCGTGCGCGCAAGCTGTCGCCGCGGCGAGGCAAAACCACGCGACTCTCATCATCTACATTGTAGCCGAGCTTGGCGGCAGGCACGCGCGAAACTCGTCACGTCCGACGTGATGCGTCGAGAGTCGGCGGATCGCCACTCAGCGAGTGCAAGTACATGGCCTGCGCCCCGTACGCCACGAACCGGCCCTCGTCATCCCACACGTCGGCATCCGCGACCGCCCAGCCCGCCTTGGCCCGGCGCAGGGTCACCGACACCAGCAGCCACTCGCGGAGCGTGTCGTCGACCGTGTAGACGGTGAGGTCGAGGCTCGGCGCGTAGAACCGGTACGCGCCCGGGCCGATCGCACGGTGCAGCGCGGTCGGCATCGTGTCGATGAGGGGCGGGATCGCGAGCCGATCGAAGCGGCCCTCCGCATCGCGCTGCGGGACCTTGTAGCGGAACCAGCGCGCGTAGCGGGCCGGGCCGGCGGCGAAGTCGGGCTGCCAGAACGCGGCGCCGTCGGCGAGCCGGGACTCGAGCTGGTGATAGAAGCGAAACCGCGTGTGCGGGTTGTTCGACGCGCCGTCGTCGATCGTGCGGGCATCGGCGAGCGGCGTGGCGGTCGCCGGGAACGACACGCCGATCACGTCGGGCCCCTTGCGATCGCGCGTGAACGTCGCGACCAGCTCGAGGCCGGGCTCGCCATTCTTCTCCTGGGCGTGGCGGAGCGTGACGCGGACCTGCGCGGTGCTGCCGCCGCGCCGGATCACGTGGACGTCGGCGATGCAGCGGCCGGGATGGATCGGCGACGCGAAGATGGTGGTTGCCGAGGCGAGGCGGAGCGCCGGATCGGCGACGTGCGCCTCGGCCGCGCGGAGCGCGCAGGTCATGACGACGCCGCCGGAAGGCAGCAGGTAGTCCCAGTGGTCGGGCAGCGTGAGGTGATAGCGGCCGGGTACGTCCGGATCGGCGCGCACCGCCGTGTCCACCGCGAGATCAGCGAACGACATCGCGTGTACGTTACTACGCATGCTCTACGTGCCGTACATCGCGATCGTGATCGCGTTCGCGTTCGTCTACCTGCCCCGCCTGATCGTCGGCCGCGAGATGAAGAGGCTCGCCGGCGGCTACGACAACCGCGATCCGCGCGGCCAGCAGGCGCAGCTCGCGGGGCTCGGCCGCCGCGCGCTCGCGGCGCACCAGAACAGCTTCGAGGCGTTCGCGCCGTTTGCCGCCGGCGTGATCGCCGCGGTGCAACGCCGTGCGGACCTGACCGCGATCGCGTACCTGTCGGTCGCGTTCGTGGTCGTGCGCGCCACGTATATCGGCGCCTACCTCGCGGACCGGGCAACGTTGCGCTCGTCGATGTGGGGACTCGGTATCGTCGCCACCGCCGCGCTGATGATCCTCGCGATCGTCGGGTCCTGAGCTACGCGGGCACGGCGAGGTTGAGCGAGCGCGCGAGTCGCTCGAGATCGACGAGAGCCTGCAGGGCGCGGGTGTCTCCCAGCTTGCCGAGCCGGCGCAGCTCGGGGAGGCGCTCGAGGAGCTTCCACGTCGCGTTCTGCGCGAACCACAGATCGACGTTGCTGCGCATCCGCCCCGCGACGTCCGCTGCGCGCGCGACGGTGTCGAGCGCCACCGGATCGAGACCGGCGGGGCCCTCGGGGCTGGTCGCGACCCGATCGACGAGGCGGCGCAGGCCCTCGCTCGCGGCGAGCGCGATCTGCGGGGTGTCGAGGCTGACCTTGACCTCGGCCGCCTCGGCGATGTGATCGCGCAGGGTCTGAAAGCTCGGGTCCTCGGCCTGGAGGTTCGCGAGCACGCGGCGGCGGAGCGCGAGCTCGGCGACGGTGTACAGCATCACCGGGACCGGCAAGTCGTGCGCGACGAGCCAGCGGATCAGCGGTGCGTGCTGCTCGTACGCGTCGTAGATCTGCTCGCCGACGTCGACGATCGCGTCGCCGAGCACGGCCGCGAGCACGGGCTCGCGCGAGCCGGGCAGCAGCGCACCGAGCGACAGGTGAGCGCCCGGGAAGTGACGATCGATCGCGCGCTGGGCGGCGAACACGTCGCCGGTCTCGAGGGAGTCGCGCAGCTCGCCGAGCGTGGTGGTCCACTCGTCCGGATCGGGCGGCGGCCGCACGCCACCGGTGACGTGCTGCTCGCCGAGGTGGAGGCCCGCGAAGCACAGCGCCGTCGCGGCCTCGGTCAGCACGGACTTGACACGCACCGTCGCCGCGACCATGCGCGCGCGCCCGGACCGGCGATCGAGCCGATCGAGGAACTCGACCTGGAAGCCATCGACCGCGACGGCGTGATCGTCGGCGGTCGGCTCGACGAGCGCGTGCACGGCGACGTGCGCGCACACCTTCTCGGGATCGATGCGAGCCGGCCGCACGCGCTGCGCCCACACCCGCCGGCCGTCACCCTCGTCGGGAAGGTTCGAGCGCGCCGCGCTCAGGCGCTCGACGAGCTCGGTCTCGACCGCGATGCCGCGCACGCTCTGCACCAGCTCGGCGACCCGCGCCGCGTACTGCATGCACTGCACGGTCTCGATCCCCGACAGGTCATCGAAGAACCAGCCGCAGCTCGTGTACATGAGCATCGCGTGGCGCGCCATCTCCATGACGGAGAGCGCACGCACGCGCTCGTCGGCTCCGAGCGGCTGACGCGCATGCGTGGCGAGGAACTGCTCGCGCGCGTCCTGGCCGTCCAGCAAGACCTCGATGTACGCGTCGCGCGCGGCCCACGGATCCGTGAACAGCTGGCCGCCGGTGGTCTCGAGCGTCGCGTAGACCTGGCCGCGCAGCCAGTCGAGCGCGTCGCGCAGCGGGCGCCGCCACTTCTGGTTCCAGCCCGGCCGGCCGCCGCTGTTGCAGCCGCAGTCCTCGCGCCAGCGCGACACGCCGTGCACGCAGCTCCACGACGAGCTCTCGACGAGCTGGACCTCCCAGGTCGCCGGCACCTTGACGCGGAACTCGGCGTAGTTGGTGAGCCGCGTACCGTTCCAGCCCTGCTCGACCTGCGAGAGCGCCCACGCGAGCGCCATGTCGCCGTAGCGGTGGTGGTGACCGTAGGTCTCGC
>DAIRFU010000096.1:0-14415 GCA_036794935.1 Kofleriaceae bacterium
ATCCACGTCGCCAGCTCGGCGAGATCGAGATCGAGGTTGCGCGTACCGGTGAACTCGGGCACCGGCAGGTTATCGAACGGCAGCACGAGCCGGCGCGCGCGCGCCTGCTCGATCGAGACCAGCGGGCGGCGCTGGGCCGCGACGAACGCGTCGCGCTGCATCTTCTGCTTCGCCGCGACCTCCGCGAGGTAGTTGTCGCGCTCGCTCGACATCAGCTTGCCGAGCACGCCGACCGCGAGCGACGCATCCGGCACGTGAACGGTCGAGCCCGTGTAGACCGGCGCGATCTTGACCGCGGTGTGCTTGCCGCTCGTCGTCGCGCCTCCGATCAGCAGCGGCACCGTCATGCCGCGCCGGCTCATCTCGGCGGCGACGCCGATCATCTCGTCGAGCGACGGCGTGATCAGGCCCGACAGGCCGACCAGATCGGCGCCGAGCTCCTTCGCGGTATCGAGGATCTTGTGCGCGGGCACCATCACGCCGAGGTCGGTGACCTCGTAGCCGTTGCAGCGCAGGACCACGCCGACGATGTTCTTGCCGATGTCGTGGACGTCGCCCTTGACGGTGGCGATCACCAGCTTGCCCTTCGCCGCGCGCATGCCTGTGCGTGCCTTCTCGGCCTCCATCAGCGGCTCGAGGATCGCGACGGCCTTCTTCATCACGCGCGCGCTCTTGACGACCTGCGGCAGGAACATCTTGCCGCTGCCGAACAGCTCGCCGACGATGTTCATCCCGTCCATCAGCGGGCCCTCGATGATGTCGAGTGGCTTCGCGTACACGGTGAGCGCCTCGGCGACATCGGGATCGATGAAGTCGGTGATGCCGTTGACGAGCGCGTGCGCGAGCCGTTGCGGTAGCGGCTCCTTGCGCCACGCGAGCTCGTCTTCCTTCTTCTCGGTCGCGCCGCCAAACGTCGCGGCGATCGCGAGCATGCGCTCGGTGCCGTCCGCTCGGCGGTTCAGCACGAGGTCTTCCACCGCCTCGCGCAGCGCCGGATCGAGCTGCTCGTAGACCGCGAGCTGCCCGGCGTTGACGATCGCCATGTCGAGGCCGGCCTTGATCGCGTGATAGAGGAAGACCGAGTGCATCGCCTCGCGCACGCGCGGTGAGGTGCGGAACGAGAACGACAGGTTCGACACGCCGCCCGATACCTTCGTGCCCGGCAGCTCCGCCTTGATCCGGCGCACCGCCTCGATGAAGTTGACCGCGTACGGGTCGTGCTCCTCGATGCCGGTACCGATCGTCAGGATGTTCGGATCGAAGATGATGTCCTCGGCCGGGAAGCCGACCTGCTCGGTCAGGATCGCGTACGCGCGCCTGGCGATCGCGAGTCGGTGATCGACCGTGGTCGCCTGGCCGGTCTCGTCGAACGCCATCACGACGACCGCGGCGCCGAACTTGCGCACGATCTTCGCCTGCCGGATGAACTCGGCCTCGCCCTCCTTGAGCGAGATCGAGTTGACGACGCCCTTGCCCTGCAGGCACTCGAGGCCGGCCTCGATCACCGAGAACTTCGACGAGTCGACCATCACGGGCAGCCGCGCGATGTCGGGCTCGGACGAGATCAGGTTCACGAACCGCCTCATCGCGGCGACACCGTCGAGCATGCCCTCGTCCATGCAGACGTCGAGGATGTTCGCGCCGCCCTCGACCTGCTGGCGGGCGACGGCGACGGCCTCGTCGTACTTGTCGTCCTTGACGAGGCGGCGGAACACCGCCGAGCCGGTCACGTTCGTGCGCTCGCCGATCACGACGAAGTTCGTCTCCGGCGTGATCGTCAGCGGCTCGAGCCCGGACAGCCGCATGTGGCGCGGCGGCGCGACGACCTTGCGCACCGGCACGCCCTCGACGGCGGCGCGGATCGCCTGGATGTGCTCGGGGCGGGTGCCGCAGCAGCCGCCGACGATGTTGAGCATGCCCTCGCGCGCGAACGCGCCGAGCACCTTCGCCATGTGCTCGGGCGTGTCGTCGTACTCGCCGAACTCGTTCGGCAGGCCCGCGTTCGGGTAACAGGCGACGCGCACGCCCGCGATGCGCGCGAGCTCGGCCACGTGCGGCCGCATGTCGTCGGCGCCGAGCGCGCAGTTGATGCTCACCGCGAGCAGGTTCGCGTGGCTGATCGAGTTCCAGAACGCCTCGACGGTCTGGCCCGACAGCGTGCGGCCCGACTTGTCCGGGATCGTCACCGAGGCGATCACCGGCACGCGACGCACGCCCTGCTCGAACAGCTCCTCGAACGCGTACAGCGCGGCCTTGCAGTTGAGCGTGTCGATGTGCGTCTCGGTCAGCAGCAGATCGACGCCGCCCTCGATCAGCGCACGCGCCTGCTCGCCGAACGCCGTGACCAGATCGCGGAACGTGACCGCGCGCGCGCCCGGGTCGTTGACGTCGGGCGACAGCGAGGCGGCCTTCGTCGTCGGGCCGATCGAGCCGGCGACCCAGCGCGGGCGGCCGTCCTCCTTGGTGGCGCGCTCGCACGCGCGGCGGGCCGCCTGCGCGGCGGCGATGTTGATGTCGCGCACCGCGCCCTCGAGGCCGTAGTCGGCGAGCGCGAGTGACGTCGCGGTGAACGTGTCGGTCTCGACGATGTCGGCGCCGGCGCGCAGGAATTGCAGGTGGATGTCCTCGACTGCCTGCGGCCGGGTCAGCGCGAGGAGATCGTTGCAGCCCTTGAGCGGGTGCGTGTGATCGGCAAACCGATCGCCGCGCCACACGGCCTCATCGGCGAGGCCGAGGCCTTGCACCATCGTACCCATGGCACCGTCGAGGACGACGATGCGGCGATCGAGCAGCTCGCGTAGCGCGTCGACGGCAGACATCGGCCCCTGATTACCACTGTTTCGACCACGGACCTAGGGGTACACTCGTGCGCGACGGTGGAGCTCCCAGGGCGTCAGCTCGGGCGATATCAGCTGCTGCGCCTGCTCGGCTTCGGTGGGATGGGCGAGGTCTACCTCGCGAACGCCAAGGGCGTCGCGGGCTTCGAGAAGCTCGTCACCGTCAAGATCCTGCGCCGGCAGGTCAGCACGAACCCGGATCGCGTGACCGATCTGTTGCGAGAGGCGTTCATCGGCGTGCGCCTCGATCACGAGAACATCGTCCAGGTGCTCGATCTCGGCGAGCAGGACGGCGCCTACTTCCTCGTCATGGAGTACGTGCGCGGCTTCTCGCTGCGCGAGGTGATCGCGTTTCACGCCGAGCAGCACGAGCAGCTGCCGATCCGGCCGATCACCCACGCGCTGCGCTGCATGGCCGACGCGCTCGACTACGTTCACCGCGTGCGCGGCCCGCACAGGAAGCACCTGGGCCTCATCCATCGCGATGTCAGCCCGTCGAACATCCTGCTCGGCGCCGAGGGGCGCATCAAGCTGTCCGATTTCGGCGTCGCCGGCATGGCCCAGGACGCCGCGCGCGCAGGCACCGTGATCGGCAAGCCGCGCTATCTGCCGCCCGAGGCGCGCCACGGCGATCCGGCGACGCAGGGCTGGGACGTCTACGCGCTCGGCGTCGTGCTGCACGGCGCGCTCTCGGCCGACGGCGAGGCGGAGCGCGGCAGCACGCAGATCGGCGCGCGGCTGCCCCCGCTCGCGGAGGTGCGCCCGGACTGCCCGCCCGCGATCGTCTCGCTCGTCGAGCACGCGACCGCGCGCAAGGCTACCGATCGGATCCCGGATGCGGCGACGTTCCGCCGCCTGCTCGACGAGGCCATGCCACGCGAGACCGACGACGCGGAGGCGTGGCGCGACTGGCTGCAGCCGCTCTACCGGCGCGATCCGTTCGTCGCCCGCTATGGCGTGTTGCCGTACGTCGAGGATCTCGTGCCCGACCTGACCTCGAAGCAGGCACAGCCGCCATCGGTCGCGTACGTCGAGACGGTGGTCGTCGACGCGCAGAAGCCGATCCGGCTCGGCCTGTCGCCGGCGCTTGGCGTCGACGCGGCGCGCGTCCACGGCGAGAAGGTCGCGAGCTGGCTCGAGCATCGCTTCGATCGCGAGGTGCGGCCGGTGCTCGTCGGCGACTACCAGGCGCTCGTCGACGCGATCAGCGACGGCGAGGTCGACTTCGCGTGGATGCCTCCGGTGTCGTTCGTGCGCGCGGCCGACCGCGGCGCCGGTGTGGTGGCCGTCGCGCAGCGCTACGGGCGGCCGACCTACGAGTCCGCGATCGTCGTCCGCGCCGACTCGCCGATCATCGACCTGGTCGAGCTCGCCGGCCGCTCGATCGCGTACGTCGATCGCGACTCCGCGAGCGGCTATCTGTTCGCCGCCGATCTGATCCGCGAGCGCCTCTGCGATCCGCGTCCGCTCGAGGAGCACTTCGTCGGCTCGCACAAGGCGGTCAACGACGCGGTGCGCCGCAGGTGGGTGGACGCCGGTGCGACCTACCTCGTGCGCGATGCCGACGGCAAGGTCGTGCACGCCGGCTGGCTCGATCTCGGCGCGCCGAGCCAGGCCCCGTTGCGCGTGCTCGCGACCACCGGCCCGATCCCGTGCGACGCGATCGCTCACCGACCCGGGCTCGCGAGCGGGCTCGTCGAGCGGCTCGCGCGCACGCTCGTCGACGCCGACGAGGCCGGCCGCGCCGTGCTCGAGGAGGTCTTCCACACGCGCGCGATGATGAGAGCCGATCTGCGTATCTATGACGCCGTGCGTGAAGCGATGCAGCGCGTGAGCGTGCGCTAGAGACAACTCCGCCGAGGCGGCATAGACTGCGCCCGCCATGACGGAGCGGTCCCAGATTCTCGACTCGATTCTCGACGCCACCGGCGCCACGCCGATGGTCCGCCTCTCTCGCATCGGACACGATCTGCCGTGCGAGCTCCTCGGCAAGTGCGAGTTCATGAACCCCGGTGGTTCGGTCAAGGACCGCATCGGTGTGCGCATGCTGCTCGATGCCGAGAAGTCGGGACGCATCAAACCGGGTGACACGCTGATCGAGCCGACGTCGGGCAACACCGGCATCGGCCTCGCGATGGCGGCCGCCGTCCGCGGCTACCGCGTCATCATCACGATGCCCGAGAAGATGTCGCAGGAGAAACAGGTGGTCCTCGAGGCACTCGGTGCCGAGATCATCCGCACGCCGACCGAGGCGGCCTGGGACGCGCCCGAGAGTCACATCGGTGTCGCCAAGCGGCTCAAGGAGATCATCCCGAGCTCGCACATCCTCGATCAGTACTCGAACCCGTCGAACCCCAACGCGCACGAGGACGGCACCGGCCGCGAGATCCTCGATCAGTGCGGCGGCAAGCTCGACGCGGTCGTGATGACCGCCGGCACCGGCGGGACGATCACCGGCGTCGCCAAGGTGATCAAGCGCGAGCTGCCGAGCTGCCAGATCATCGGCGTCGATCCCGAGGGCTCGATCCTCGCCGGCCCCGGCGAGATCAAGACCTACAAGGTCGAGGGCATCGGCTACGACTTCATCCCCGACGTGCTCGACCGCCGCCTCGTCGATCGCTGGATCAAGTCCAACGATCGGGACTCCTTCCTCACCGCCCGCCAGCTGATCCGCCAGGAGGGTCTGCTGATCGGCGGCTCGTCGGGCTCGGCGGTGTGGGCGGCGCTGCAGGTCTGCCGCGAGCTCGGCCCGGGCAAGCGCGTCGTCGTGCTCCTGCCGGACTCGATTCGCAACTACCTGACGAAGTTCGCCGACGACCGCTGGATGCGCCAGCAGGGCTTCTTCAAGGCGGACTGGGAGGTCGGTACGGTCGCGGACGTGATGCGCTCGACCGGTCGCCGCACTCTGATCTCGCTCGACCTCAACGACAAGGTCAGCCGCGCGACCGATCTGTTCAAGCAGCACGGTATCTCGCAGATGCCGGTGCTCGACGCCGGCAAGCTCGCCGGCATCCTCACGGAGAGCGATCTCCTTCACCAGCTCATGACGGGACGGGTCGACCGCGAGACGGTCGTCGCCGAGGTCATGGAGCGCAAGGTCTCGACCGTCTCGCTGCACGCCGGCTCCGGCGAGCTACCGCGCATCTTCGAGCGCGGCGAGGTCGCGATCGTCGTCGATGACCAGCGCGCGGTGCTCGGGATCCTCACGAAGATGGATTTGATCGAGATGCTCGCGGCGCGTAAAAACAAGATGCCATGAGAGTCACCGTCGTCGGCGCGGCCGTGCCCGCGAAGACCCTGCGCGCCGCGTGCACGAAGGCAGAGGTCCAGGCGCGGGACGTGCGCACGGTGGGCAGCCGCGCGTGGCTCGATCTCGCCGTCGTCCCCGTCCTCCCCGTCGAACAGCGTGACGCGCAGCT
Source organism: Kofleriaceae bacterium (assembly GCA_036794935.1). Classification (GTDB taxonomy): domain Bacteria; phylum Myxococcota_A; class Polyangia; order Haliangiales; family Haliangiaceae; genus JABFXX01. Next base: position 6,257 of record DAIRFU010000096.1, read on the forward strand.
CGCCCGGCTGGCCGAGGTGCTCGCGACCGGCCTCATGGTGATCGACGTCGACGTGGCCGAGACCGGCGATCCCGCGCCGGTCCAGGCGTCGCGGGCGACCTATCGGGGCGTCGAGGAGGACCTCAGCGAGGAGGCGCGCGCGCTGCTCGCCGGCCGCTTCGCAGGCACGGGCGGCGCTCGCGAGGTCGCGTGGGCACTCGTCAGCGCGTGCGAGGGCGGCGCCGAGGCAAATGTCGATGAGCAGTGGGCCCAGGCGCTCGTCGAGCGGCTCGCCGCCGACGGCGCGATCGAGCTGCGCAGCCCGCACACCCACGTCGTCGGCCTCGCGCAGGTTCTCCAGAACCCCGGCCGCGATCTCGGCGATCGGCTGCTCGCCGAGCTGATCGACTCGACCGCGATCGACGAGGTGTTCGCGGACGCCGACCAGCTCGCTGCGGCCGCGCGTGCGACGCGACCGAAGCGCTAGCGTTCGCGGTCAGAACGACATGCCGATGCTGCCGGAGACACCCCAGCGATCGGCTTCGCCCACGATGGCGTTGTCGTCGTCACCCTGGAGCCTCGGAATCAGATCCGAGTCCCACGCACCGCGGTACTCGGCGCGCACGTCCGCCATGAACCCCGCGATGTATCCCGCGACACCGACGCCGACCGGAACCTCGAACACGTCGTCGGAGTCCTGGACATCCGAGGTGTTGAAGTTCGTATCGCTGAGCTCGTAGTGCCGCCACGCCGCACCGCCATAGATGAACGGCTGGACGTAGTACTTGGGCAGCACGTTGATCCGGACCGCGCCCTGCAAACCGTTACCGACGAGCACGGCGTCGCTGTCCAGCCCGAGCGCATCGATCGACTGCGCCGAGCCGATGTACGAGGCCTCGCCTGCGATGTAGGACCTCGTACCGAACGTGGCGCGCACGTTCCAGCTGCCACCCGTGCTCGTCGTGTTGCGGAACGAATCGCTGACGAAGTCATCGACGCCGCCGCCGACCGACAGGCCGATGCCATAGCGGTCGTACCACGGCGTGTAGGACTCTTGCCCGACCATGGTCGTGCTGGTCGGCTCCGCCATCGGTGCCGGCTCTACGTACGTCGTCTGCGGCGGCGGTGTCGCCGGTTGCGGCTCCGGTGTCGCTTCGGGCGTCATCGTCTCGCCCTGGTTCTGGTTCTGGTCCTGGTCCGGCGACGGGCAGGTCGCGTCGGGCGAGGGACATTCCTGGTTCTCCTCGGGTGAGGGAGTCAACGTGGGCTCCTGATCCTCGGCGTAGACGCTGGTGCTTGCCAGCAATGCGCACGTGGTGAGGACGCCGTGCAGTAGTCTCGGATTCGGCATTGAGAAACCTCCTGCGGAGACCGCGAGCAGGGTCCGTGCCGCGCGCGCAACTCCGCCGGTTGCTGGGTCGCGCGTAGAGCCACGCAGTGCCGCCCGGCTCGCCGCCCTACGGTGCGCGCATGCGATCTACTCGAAACGCGCGCGCATCGTGACGGAGCACGTGCGCGCGAACGCACCGGCACGACCGTTGCTGCAGGACAAAGACGGTGACCTCGCAGAAAGGCAGCCATCATGAACTACCGAATCCTGGAATCCGCGCTCGTCGTACTACTCGGAGGCGGGATCGCGATCGCCGACGAAGGCAAGACACAACCGGAGCAGTCTCGCTCGGAGGTGCCTGCAGAACGTGTCGAGAATGTCGATCTGTTCTTCAATACGGACTCGGCCCAGCTCGCCGATCGAGCGACGGACGATCTCCAGCAGCTCGCCGACTGGGCGAAATGCGATCCGCAGAATGCGATCATCCTCGAGGGCTACGCAGATCCGCGCGGGACGAAGAATCACAACCTGAGCCTGTCCGGTGAGCGTGCGGCGGTCGTGCGCAAGACGCTCATCGACATGGGCGTGCCCTCGCAACGCATCGTCGTGACGGTGTACGGCGAGAACGGGCCGCGGCTCGACTCGCTTGGAAAGGAGCGTCGCGTGACCGCGCGTGCGACGGAGACCCCGGTCACGCCGGACGAGCTCGGAGGCTGAGCGCGACGCCCGCGGCACCTGCATTGCTACTCGCGGACTCGGCGGGTCTCGAAGCGCCGCCGACACGAGCTCGCCTCCAAGCCGCTCAATCCTTCCTTTGGCTGCGACCTCGCGAGAGGTGGCCTTCGAGATCCGCCGCCTGTCACGCGCCCCTGTCTGCTACGCGGGCACGTGCGCGAGTAGCTCGTCGAGCAGGCGGTCGTCGCCCGCGCGTCCCGAGCCGCACCACGTGATCGCGGCGCGCGCGCCATCGTCGACGACGGTCACCACACAGCCGCCGAGCTCGTCGTGCGGGCTCGCGAGTCGCGCGGGCGATGACACGGCGCACGACGGCGGTACGCGCTCGGCGAGCTGGATCCGCGAGACGCAGCCACGGCCGCCGATCACGCTCGCGATCGGCTCGAGCCAGCCGGGGCGCGTGGGCCCGACGGCGTGGCGCTTCCACGCGAGCGGCACCGGTACCGCGCGGGCCGCGCCGAGCAGCCGTGACGTGATGCCGTCGCCGGCCGCCTCGCGCGCGAGCAGCTGCTTGGTCCGCGCGGCGAACGCGGCGAACGGCTCGGGCGTACCGGCCGCGAACCGCACGCTCGCGATCGCGGGCACGACGCGGCGGCGCGCGCGGGCGGGATCGGTGAGTGCGCCGGGCGCGACCGGGATCTGGAACGTCGGCGAGAACGGCGCATCGCGCTTGCCGGCGAGGGCATGCAGCGCGCGCCCGAGCGCGTACGCGAGCGGCAGCGCGCGCGGTGCCGGGACCGCGAGCTCGCGCCACGTGATCGCGAGCGGCGTCGCACCGGCAACGGGGCAGGGTGGCGGGATCGCGAGCGGCGGGATCGCGCCCACGGCAGCGCGCAGCCGCGCAGTGTGATCGGCGATCCGCGCGGCGAGCCACGCGTGGCCATAGCCGTCGACGATCATGTGGCAGGTCGAGACGACCGCGATGTCACCGGCGCGACCGAGGCCGAGCCATGGTCCGGTGGCGGTGCCGTTCGTCTGCCAGGCGCGGCGATGACCATGACGCGCGGTCTCGATCGGCTCGTCGCCCAGCGTGATCGTCGCGAACGGCGCGCCGCCTTCGGGCCGGAAGGCGCCGGTCTCGTCCTCGATACGGGCCGCGAGCCGGTGGTGAATCACGCGATCACCGATCGCGAACGCGACCACCTCGAGTGACGACGGCACGGCGACCGCGCCCCGCGGCCCGCGCGTTACCGTGACCGCGAGTGGCTGGTCGGGCAGCTGTCCGTCCAGCTCGCGCAGTGCGGCGCGCGCGGCGTGGGCGCGCACGAAGGCATCGGCAAGTGCCCGCGCCGGCTCGGGGGGCGGCACCGCGTGACCGATGAACGTGTCGGCGCTCGGCTCGGCGTCCGACGCGAGGTAGGCGCCGCCTACGTCCCAGTCGAAGGCCGCGGCGCCCGCGACCAACCACCACCGCGGGTCGCGCACGTTCGCGACCGCCGCCAGCTCGGCGCGCACTGCTGACACCCGGTCCAACCATGCCGTGACCACCAGGGAGGCAGCATACCTGCCAAATCCCTCACACACGCCACGCAGCGCTGGTGATACGGTCGCGCCGTGAGGGATCCTCGTCGCGTTGTACTCGTGGTCGCGCTGTCGCTTGCCGCCTGCGGCAGTGACGGCAGCTCCATTCCCGAAACCTGCAACCCGCTCGGTGGCCAGGGCTGCCTGCTGCCGTGGCCCTCGGCGGTGTACGAGGTCGACGATGCGTCGACGGTGACCGGCCGCCGCGTGCAGCTCCCGATCGAGGCGATGCCCAAGAACATCGACGACGCGGCAATCGATCCGGTGTGGCTCAACCGCTGGGATGGTTTCTCGCCGACCGGCCCGATGCTCGCCCAGTTCGCGACCGGCGTGTCGAACGAGAACCTGCCGTCGTGGAAGGATCCAGACGCCTCGCTCGCCGCCGACTCGCCGATCGTGCTGCTCGACATGGACACCGGCGAGCGCGCGCCCTTCTTCGCCGAGGTCGACCAGAACACCCAGGACGTCAACGTCCGCAACCTGATCATCCGCCCGCTCGCGCGGCTGCACCCCGGCGCCCACTACGCCGTCGCGATCCGCAAGACGGTCAAGGCCGCCGACGGCGGTGACCTCGTGATCCCCGAGGGCTTCGCCGCGGCCGTCAACGGTGACAGCTACGGTCACTCGCGGTTCTCGACCGACCGCTACAAGGCGATCTTCGCCGCGCTCGCGACCGCCGGCGTCACCAAGGACGAGCTCGCGCTCGCCTGGGACTTCCACACCGCCTCCGACGAGTTCCTCCAGCGCGACCTGACCACGATGCGCGACACCGCCATCCCGGCGATGGGCGACAACGGCGCGAACCTGACGTTCACGGCGATCGAGCAGTCGCCGCGCGCCGGCCTGCTCCACCGCTACACCGGGACGTTCAAGTCGCCCAACTTCCTCACCAACGACGAAGCCGACGACTCGGTGATCCGCCGCGATGACAGCGCGCTGCCCGAGATGTCCGGCATGCGCGACGCGCACTTCGCCGCGCTCGTCCCCGAGTGCGTGACCACGCAGCCGCTGCCGCGCCCGACGATCATCTTCGGCCACGGCCTCTTTGGCTCCGCCGAGGAGTACCTCGACGATCAGTTCGTGATCGATCTCGCGCAGGACTACTGCTTCGTGATCGTCGCCGGTGACTTCATCGGCCTGACCTCGCGCCAGCTCGCGCTCGCGCCGCTCGCGGTCAACGACATGAACAAGGGCCCGCAGATCACCGAGAAGCTCGGCCAGTCGGTGATCGACTTCATCGCGCTCGAGACGCTCACGCGCGGTCAGCTCGGCCAGCACACCGAGTTCCAGTACAACGGTCAGTCCGTGATCGATCCGGCGAAGACGTTCTACGTCGGTGGCTCGCTCGGCGGCATCATGGGCAACACGTTCATGGCCTACGACCCGAACATCACGAAGGGGGTGCTCGCCGTGCCGGGTGGCGTGTGGTCGCTGCTCTTCGAGCGCTCGAACGCGTGGCACCTGCTGATGGGTGCGGCGCAGGGTGCGTACGAGGACCCCGAGGTCTACCAGCTCAACATCGCGTTCCTCGGCATGGGCATGGAGCCCTACGATCCGATCACGACCGCGGCGCACGTGATCGCCAATCCGCTGGCCGGCGTGCCCGTCAAGAAGATCCTGATCTGGTACGCGATGGGTGACTGCCTGGTCACGAACATCGCGACCGAGATGATCGCGCGCACGATGGGCATCGATCTGCTCGCGCCGGCCGTGAAGACCGTCTGGAACATGCCGCCGAAGGAGGGACCCCTCGTCAATGGCGTCAACGTCTACGACGAGCACCGCATGCCGCTGCCCTCCGATCTCAACATCCCGCCCGCGGAGGACAACGGCACGCACTCGGGGGTCAACAAGAACCCGTCGGCGCTGCGTCAGGTCGAGGCGTTCCTGCTCCAGGATCAGATCATTCAGACCTGCGGTGGCGCGACCCCGGCTGCCTGCGACTGCGCGACCGGCGCCTGCGACTGAGCTCCGCAGGTTGCCTCATGCGTGAGATCGGGTGACGGATTCGTCGGGCTCCTGATCTCACTGGCCGCCTGTCCCGTTCGAACCATCTCCAAGGTCGTCCCCGAGCAGGCCGGCGTCACCAGGAGGTTCATCACGATGAGTCTGCCCGAGGTGAGCTCGTCGGGCGAGAACGAGCCGTGAGGGTGCGCGCTTCGCCCGTGCCCACGGCCGAGGCGTTCGTGACCAACGCGTCACGGGCGACCAGCGGCGCCCACGTGGGCGCGGAATGGTTGCTCGCGGCGAGTCGGTGCGCGGCGGGTCGAGCGCAGCCGGCAAGGGAGCTGCCGATCGACCAACGTGGGCAGACTCGCCTCTGTTTGAATGCGCCGTGCGCGCGATGGTGGTCATGAGCGAAAGGGCGATGAACGCGTCCCGATTCGGCAGCGCCGCGGTGGTGCTCTAGCTGTTGGCGCAGTGGCGTAGTGCCTCGCGGAGCAACGCCGCGAGACCGCGCGTCGCCGGTACCTGCCGCAGCGCTGCTGCGACCGCACGCGTGGCCGTGGCTCTCTTGAAGCCGCTCGTCACGAGCGCGCTCGTCGCGAGCTCCGCCCGGTCCGCGGTGGAAAGCTCGGAAGCGTGCTCGACCTCGCGCTCGTACGCAGCCCTGGGCGTGCGCGTAGGCGCAGGCTCGTGCGGGGGCACGTAGGCGGGCTCGGGCGCAGCTTTGCGATCCAGATCGCGAACCTTGGCCACCAGCATCGCGGCGCCCGCAGTTGCGTCCACGTGGGCGCAGGCCCGCTCGACCGCTTCCTTCGCGGTGTGCTTCGTGTAGCCGAGCTCGCGCAGCGCCGCCCTGGCCTCGATCTGCCGCGCAACATGTCCGAATCGACTCGGCGGTTGTTGCCGCGGCGAGCGATCGGCGGCGGTGGGCTCCACCTTGTCCGTGGTGCGCACCTCGGTGCACGTTGCGACCTTCGCAGCCCGGCGCGGATCGAGGACCGGCTCGCCGTCGCGGGTGAACACGAGCGCATCCGGTGCACGGCCGGCAATCGACAGCAGGCCTTCGTGGAGCAACTTGTGGTGGCCCGAGCACGCGATCACGAGATTCCATGGCTCGTGACCGCCTCCGTCGGCCCACGGCACGATGTGGTGGAGGTCGCAGTTGCGCGTCGCGCGGCAGCCCGGGAAGCGGCAGCGGCCGCCATCGCGCAGCCACACGTGGTCGCGAACCTTCTTCGGGATCGTCCGCGAGCCGCGCGTGACGAGGTCCGCCTCGTGGCCGTTCACGATGGCGTCGCACGTGGCCCGCCCGACTGCCGCGTCATCGATCGGCGTCCAGCTGCCGCCACCGAGCTGCGCGCCGGCACCACACTGATCGCAGGTGCGGATCGAGACCTGATAGGCGGGCGCCGGTGCGCCCTCGCGGCACTCGACGCCGTCGCGCGCACGACGGCACAGGACCTCGATCAGCTCGTCGTCCTCGACGTGATGCCCGCACTCGTCAGACAGATCGGCGCGAGTCTGGCGGAGTAGCGCCGCCATCGCCGGAGTCAGCCGCAAGGACACGACGCGTGGCGCCGCGTTGGGATCCTTCGGATCGTCGGGGCCGTCACCCTTCTTGTGTCCTGCAACGAGCTCCTCGATGTCGCGCAGGTTCCTGCCCCGGGCGCGAGCGAGCCATGCCCGTTCGGTCTGCGGCGTCATCACGCGGCTCAACTCACGCGCGGCCGCGAAGCTCAGCTCGCCGTTGTGCAGCCTGGCATCGAGCTGCTTCAGCCTACCGAGCTCCTTCGCGACGCGCAGGCGCTCGAGCGCCGTGCGCGGCGCATACCCAAATACGTCCTCGAGATACTCGAGCGCGGTCGAGAAGCCGAGCTTGCGCCAGATCTGCTGTGCCTCGGCCTCGCGCAGCCAGCGCGCTTCTTCGGAGTCCATCGCCGCGCGCCGCTTGGCCAACGCTCGGAGCTGCCGATCGATCTCGCGATAATCGGCTACACCGATCTCACGATCAGCAGCATCACCGGTTCCAGTGCGTTCGCCACCGGTTCCAGTGCGTTCACCTGCGTCACGGTCCGCCCACGACGCGGCGACATCCACACACTCATCTTTCAGCATTGCCAATCACCTTTCGTCCCCATGCTCCAGTCGCGCGTCGCTTTTCTATCACGCGATATTTCGGTGCGACATCGCGCGACGAGCTGCACGATTCGGGTGTTCTCGTCGATAATGGAGGCGTCGTGGCTTTGGCGTGCACCTGTGCGCGCTCCGCGTGTCTGGCAATCGATCGCGGGTCGATTGGCGAACTGCCATTCGTGTTGTTGAAAAATGCTGTCAATCGAAAAGTGATTAAATTTCGATCCGTGATGTCGAAACACGAGCCGTGCCAGCTCGGCGCCGGCAACCCAATTGCGCCGACCGCGCGCCGGTCGCTGAGGTCGCGCGTGGAGTCGTTCGTCGCGCGTTCGCCGCGCGTTCGTCGCGCGTTCGCCGCACTTTCCGCGTGAAGTCCTATGCGTTGTGCGTGATGTCGCCCCGTCCTTGCGACTCGATCTCGAGCGCGTGGTGCATGTCGCTGCACGCGCCGTCGCCGGCCGCGCCCACGTGGGCACGAATGTCCTTCGTGGCGCCGCTCGTCTTCGCCGTCTCC
>DAIRFU010000644.1:0-4094 GCA_036794935.1 Kofleriaceae bacterium
TGCTTGACGAACTCGATCGACAGATACGTCGAGCACGCGCTCGCCGAGGCGAGGGCGGCCGCGACGAGACCGGCCCCGCGCCCGCGGTCGCGCCCTCCGCCGGCATTGCCGGAGCTCGCGCCCTGCGTGGCGGGCCGGCCGCGGTGGCCCCGCGCGAACCGGGCGCCCACCGCGTAGGCCGGCAGCGCGACCAGTGCACCGCCGAGGGCGGCACCCAGCTTGGCACCCGCGATCGGATCCGTCGCGGCTGCCAGTGGTGCCATGAACCAGAACGTCAGCGGCGAGCTCGGGTACTGCAGCGCCCCGTGCTCGAGCAGCGCCCGGACCTGGATCGGATAGAAGTAGCCGTCGACGCCGAGCGGGAACGGCGATGCCGCGAGCAGCTGCCAGCGCTGATAGAACGCCCAGGCGACCAGCGCGATCAGCGCGGCCGCGACGCCGGCCTGCTCGATGCGCTCGACCCGCCCAATGCGCTCGCGCTTCACGCGCGAATCGTAGCGGACGCATCGAATCCCTGCCGGAGGCGGTGGGCAGGAGCGGCGCACGTAAATAGTCCGACTATTTTATGCGGAGAGCGTCCGAGAGCCGGCCGAGGGCCGGGTGGATGCGCGCGAAATGTAACGTAGCTCGCGGAAGGGCCTGACACGGGTGTCAGGTGCTGGAGCGAGGGTCGCGGGGAATGGAATCTCCGCCGGGACGGGAGGTCGGGCGGCGGAGGCCGGGTAGATTTTGCCGGTGAAGGCCAAGGCCGTCGTTCTGCTCTCGGGGGGTCTCGATTCGACCACCTCACTCGCCGTGGCGAAGTCGCGCGGCTTTGACTGCCACGCACTCACCGTGCGCTATGGCCAGCTCCACCAGGTCGAGCTCGAGGCGGCGCGGCGGGTGGCGGCTGCGCTCGGCGTGGTCGAGCACCGCGTGATCGAGATCGATCTCGCGCAGCTCGCGGCCTCGGCGTTGACGCGGTCGGACGTCGCGGTGCCCAAGGATCGCTCGCTCGCCGAGATCGGCGCGGAGGGCGACGTGCCGCCGACGTACGTGCCGGCGCGCAACACGGTGTTGCTCGCACTCGCACTCGCGTGGGCGGAGTCGCTGGGCGCGCGGGACCTGTTCATCGGGGTCAACGTGCTCGACGCCAGCGGCTATCCGGACTGCCGGCCCGCGTTCGTGCGTGCGTTCGAGCAGCTCGCGCAGGTGGCGACGCGCAGCGGCGGGTTCACGGTGCACGCGCCGCTGATCGAGCTGACGAAGGCGCAGATCATCGCACTCGGGATCGGGCTCGGCGTCGACTACGCGATGACGCACAGCTGCTACGACCCGACGGCGAGCGGCGCCGCGTGCGGCCGCTGCGACGCCTGCCAGCTGCGCAAGAAGGGGTTCGCCGAGGCGGGCATCGCCGACCCGACCCGGTATGTATAGTAGGGTGGCTCGTGATGAAGCTGCGTAGCGCGGTGACGCGGAAGGCGCGATGAAGCTCGGGACGTTGCTCCTGCGCAATGCCGCCATCGGGCTGTCGCAGCTCGAGGGCGCGCTGCGCAACCAGGTCCTGTACGGCGGCCGGCTCGGCACGAACCTGGTCGAGCTCGGCTTCATCGATCTCGAGCTGTTATCGACGTACCTCGCCGAGCTGACCGGGTTTCCGGTCGCGACCCCGAGCCTGCTCGATGCGGCCGACAAGGGCCTCCTCGATACGCTCGGCTCCGACGACGCGCACCGCCTGCGCGCGGTGCCGCTCGGTTACGTGGCCGCGCAGCGGGCCGGCGACGGGACGGGCGATGGGGCCGGCGGGGAGACGGGCGATCGGGCAGGCGATTCGGTCGCGGTCGCGCTCGTCGAGCCGACCGATGCGCAGGCGATCGCCGAGCTCGGCGCACGGTTTCGCACCTCGATCACGGCCTACGTGGTGCCCGAGCTGCGCGCGCTGTACTACCTCGAGCGGCACTTCGGCACGCCACGGCGGGCGCGCTTCATTCGCAGCGGGCGACCGGGCGACGAGCCGGGCGAGCTGATCGGCGACGATCGCCGCAAGACGCAACCCGCCGGTGGGATCGCGATGCCGCCGCCGCTGACGCTCGAGCCGCGGCGGCGCCGCCCCTCGCAGGCGCCGGTCGTGCAGCCGGTGCAGGTCACGCTCTCGTACGGAGCGGCGTGCGAGCGCATCGATACCGCGAGCAATCGCGAGCAGATCGCCGATACATTCGTCGATTACGCGCGCGGCCGCTGCGACGTGCTCGTCGTGTTCCTGGTCCGCGACGGCAACGCACTCGGCTGGCGCTGTTACCTGGCGCCGCCGCACCATCCGGGGCGGCCGGTCGAGGAGATCTCGCTCCCGCTCGGCGGCGCCTCGGCGCTGCAATCGGCGCACGACGCGGGCCAGACGTACCTCGGCGAGCCGCCGTCGCCTGCCAAGCCGACCGAGGGCGCGCTGTGGTCGGCACTCGGCGTCGATCCGAAGCCGATCGAGGTGCTGGTCGTGCCGATCCTGGTCAAGCAGCGCGCGGTGAACCTCGTGTACGCGCACACGCTCGGCGGCTCACCACCGTCGGCGCTGATCAGCGAGCTGCAGGACCTCGCGACTCGCGCGCAGGCGTCCTACTTGCGTTTGATTCGTCACGCGCGCGGATCGTGACGCGCGATCCGCGATCGTGACGATCCGCCACACCGAGGCGTGACCGCTCGCCATCGAGAGCGGCATCCGGGCCGACTCCCGCACGCTCGGCGAGGCATTGTCCAGGGCCGCCGTCAAGGGCCATGGCGGCGCGTGAGAATTGATTCATGTGAGTGATTTCGTTGAGGAACATACCCCCTGGCGATCCCCGGTTTAGGAACTTGATTTCCGCCCGGGGCCGGGCAAAGGTCAGCCCGTGGCGCAACGTCTGTCACTCGCAAATCAAAAGATCGGGCCCGGCACGATCGCAGCGGCACTCGCCGCCCTTTCCATGGCGGTCCTGGCGCACTTCTTTATCTGAGCCCTCGGCCTCGGGGAGGCCGTGCCTAGCCCTGTTCGCTCCAGTACCGGACCCAGTCGCCGTGCTGGATGAGCGTGCCGAACTTCACGTTGGCCGGATCGGCCAGCGTGTAGACCCACGCCCATACCGGTTCGGCGGAGTCGGCGAGGGTGACCTGGCGGATCACGCGGATGAAGTCCTGGCCCTCGTAGGCATCGAGCAGGCCGAACGTCGCCGCGAGCTCGGTGAGCCAGATCACCTCTCCGTGGACGCGGCCGGTGCCGTCGCCCTCGATGAAGCCGGGGTGGCCCATCGGGAACGCGTAGATCGCGCCCGCCGTCGAGGCGGTCTCGCAGCGCGCGATCTGGTTGGCGATCAGCGAGCGCGCGGTCTGGCCTTGCCGCAATGTGCCGTACACGAACAGGCGATCGAGGATCTCGTGCGAACCGGTGGTGCGCTCGACCTCGAATGTCCGCGTGTTGCGCCGTCTCTCGCCCATCTCGTCTGTCTTCTCTAGCGTTGCGCCGCCAGCATCGCCACCTGATCGAGCAGAGGCAGCACCATCGCCGCGCCGCTGCCCTCGCCATGACCGAGACCGACCTCGAAGACAGGTACGAGCCCGAGGTGCTGGAGGATCGCCGGATGCGTGAAGCTGCCGCGGTGCGCCGCGATCAGCGAGCCGGTGACCGGCGGCGCGAGCGCGGCGGCGACGAGCGCGGCGGCACCGGTCGCGTAGCTATCGAGAATCACGGGCACGTTCATCGACGCCGCGCCGAGCATCAGGCCGGCGAGCACCGCGGTCTCCGGGCCGCCGAACGCGGCGAGCACCTCGAGCGCGCCGGCACCCGCGAGGGCCAGGCCACGCAGGCCGGCAGCCTCGGCCACATCGTCACCGAGCCCGTCGGGGGCACGTCCCGACAGCGCGGCCAGGATCGCGGCGGACGCGACCTCGCTGCCGACACCGAGCGCGCCGACGGCGATCACGTCGGGCGTCGCCGCGGGTACCGCCGAGCCGGGGGCCGCGGCCGGACCGGCCTCGCCGAGCGAGATCGACAGCGCGATGCCCGCCTCGAGGCCGAGCACGGCATCGACGATGGTCATCGCCGGCTCGCGCATCAGGTCACGGCTGGGTCCGCGGCCGAGCGCGAC
>DAIRFU010000645.1:0-495 GCA_036794935.1 Kofleriaceae bacterium
CGTCTTCGGTTGCTTGATCCACAGAGTTCCGAGCTTCAGGAATGCCTCTTGGTCGCAGGCGTTCCAGAACCGCTCGTCCATCAGCAGTGTTTGCGGTCGATCGTTCTTGCTCGGCTTGATGCCGGGCGGCGGCTTGAACTCCTGCCGCTTGTTGAAGTCGAGCCGGATGTGCAGGTGTCTTGTGAGCAGGTGCCACCAGTCGGGGCTGTTGTCCGAGTTCACGAGAAACCCGACCCCCTCGACGTTGTCGCGCTCGGCGTCGTTCTTCTCTGCCCAGGGCAGCAGATCCGAGTACGGGCCGTTGACGAATACCAGCCCGAACCACGGCAGCACGAGGCCGTCCTGATCGCGCTCGAGCATGTACGCCATCTTCGCGACCACGATGCTGTGCAGGTTGCTGCACGGATCAAGGTCGAGTCGTTTCGGTAGCGCGCTCGCGATCGGCTCAGGCGTGCACCACGAATCGCGGTTGCCCTTCTCGTTGCTTTCGTCGTC
>DAIRFU010000645.1:505-4090 GCA_036794935.1 Kofleriaceae bacterium
CGTCCCAGGCGGCGTCGGGCACCTCCGGCGGTGCGTCGTCATCGCCCGGGGGCGGTACGTCCGCCTGTGGTTCCGGCGATGAGGTTTCCGCCGGTTGCGCCCCCATGTGTTTCAGTTCCGCTTCCTGAAACACAGCGCCGGCCTCGCGCATGTACCGCCACGCGGTTGTGGGGTCGACCTCGATCGCTTCGAGGTATGCCCGCCAGCCGTCCTCGCGCGTGCCGCGGCGAGGGAGGCAGTCGCGCGCCTTGATCAGGATGCTGCCGAGCTCGATGCGGCGCATCTTCGCGGCCTCGCGGCCCGTGGCGATGGCCTTCTCGAGCTTGGCGTTGTTGTCGTCGACCTCGCGGAGGGCGCGGACCGCGTCGCGGCCCTCCTGGACGTACTGCGTGATCGCCGGCTCGTAGATCGCTGGCCTCACCACAATGACACCAGTCCGTCTGCGAAGAGGTCTTGGATGATCCAGTTGACGATCTGCTCGATGCCGACCCGAGATGCCAGGTCGAGTTGTACTCCTCCTCGCGTCATACGAACTCCAGTTCGAGCTGCCGGTGCCCTCGGGCCCAGCTCGGTTGATCGCCGGGCTTGACCGGCTCCCAGTCGGTGTTGCCCTTGAGCAGGCGGCCGAGCACGTAGTCGTGCTCGTACGTGCGCGTGCGGCGGTCGAAGAACTGCAGCGCGACGTAGGGCGGGGCGCCGGCGCGGCGGTCCTTGAGCACGCTGATGTACGTCGGCGACAGCCACCACTTGGGCGCCTGCACCTTGTGCGCGCGCTCGATGGTGATCGCCTGCGTGCAGATCTTCGTGATGTTCGAGCTGCCGTGGAAGTCGTCGATCGACGGCACGATCTTCTTGAGCCGCTCGTCGCGCTTGCGCAGGTGCGCGACGAGGATCACCGGCTTTCCGATCCGCAGCGACACGTCGCGGATCGTCTTCATCGTCTCGAGTAGCCCGTGTGCGTCGCCGCCGCCGTTGTCCTCGATGTCGACGTAGTGCAGGTGGTCGACGATGATCAGGTCGACCAGGCGGTGGATCTCGAGGATGCGCTTGCGCAGGTCATGCTGGTCGAACTTGTCGCCGCGGTAGAAGGTCCACAGCGCGCCGAGGTGGCTGAGGAACCACTCGGCGCATTCGCGCTCGAGCTCGTCGGGCACGATGTGCTCGCAGTTGCCGAGCAGCCAGTCGGGGAAGTTGAACTCGGTGCGATACGGCATGCTCCGCGCGTGGATCGCGCTCGACAGCCACGCGAACTTCGTGCGGCGCTCGAGCTCAAGCGGCTCGGCCTCGAGCGCGAAGTAGGCGGTGGGCCGCTCCTTCATCGCGTTCTGCATCGCGATCGACAGCGCGAGGTCGGTCTTGCCCATGCCCGTCGGCGCGCCGATCAGCACGAGGTCGTGCGGCAAGATCGCGCGCAGGCAGTCGTCGAGATACGTGTTGTGGTACTGCAGCGCGCGGGCGGCCAGGAGCAGGCGATCTTCACGCTCGCCGACGATGCGCGCCGGCATCGTGCCGAACGTGTTCGCCGCGGTGGCTGGCTGTGGCATTGGCACCGGGGCGAAGCCCTCGCCGATCACCGCCGCGGCGCGCTGCTGGCTCAGCTCGCGGAGCTTCTTCGCGTCGGCGCGCGCGGCGTCGAGGTCGTCGCCGTACAGCTCGGTCGTCGCGAGCAGGTTCGCCAGGTACACGACGCCGCATTTGTCGGCGCGTGGATGCTCGCCGGCGCGGTCGCCGAGCCGCTCGTCCTCGCGCTGCAGCCGTCGGTCGACGGCGATGATATCGATCGGCTCGCCGAGCACCTGCAGGTTGCGCACTTGCTCGAACACGAGCTTGTGCGGGTACTCGTAGAAATCGTCGACCTCGAGGTCGTCCAGGGCGGCGAGCACGTGCGGCTCCTCGATGCACGCGATCAACAGCCGCGCGGCCGTGGCCGGATCTTGGGGGACCAGTGGCTCGGTCACGGCTTCACTCCGAATCGCAAGGGGGGCGGACGGTCGGCGTCGTCGCGCATGACGCGCATCTCGCGTGCAGGCTCGGCTCGCAGCGCCGGCGCGCGCGAGGGGCCGCGCCTGGCCTCCTCGAGCGACGTGTCGACCTTGCGCGGGAAGCGATCAGCCCGCGTGGTGTCCCAGATCAGCGCCGGCTTGAAGAAATCCAGGTGCTGCAGGCGCTCGGCCTCGGCCTCGTAGACCAGAACGACGTGCCGCATCTTCGCGTCCACGCCGGCGTCGTCGTAGCCCGCCTCGCGCAGGTAGCGCTCGCACGCGTGGAGCTGCTGCTCGTGCGGGTGCTTCGCGAGGTCGGGCGCGCCGGGCTTGATCGCCGGCCGATCGGCGGTCGGGCGGCGCAGCCGGTCGTGCGCGTCGAGCATCGCCTGCCACCAGCCCCGATGCCGCTCCCACGTGCTCGACCGCACGAGCGGCGGTGCTTGGGTGGGTGTGGGTGTCGGAGGCTTGGGAGCAGGGGGGATCGCGCGCGCGTGTGTGTGTGAGATCTCCGGATCCGGAAGAGCAGGAGCAGGAGCAGGAGCAGGAGCAGGAGGGGTTTCCGGAAACGCGTTTTCGGAAACCCTCGTGGGTTTTTCTAATAACCCTTGAGGGTTTTTTCGCGGGCGACCGCCTTTCTTTCCGAACTTGCCGTTATCACGCAGCTTCTTCAGCCACTCGATCCGCCCCTTCGTGCCTTTGATGCGCACGCCGCCGTCCACGACCTCGCCAAGTCGCGCTTCGACAAGCGCTTCGACGCCGCGTTCGCCGAGAATTCTGGTGACCGTTGCGGCGGGTAAAAGGTGCCGCTGCGCGAGCGTGCACTGGCGCCAGAGCTTGGCCATCTTGCCGCGCGCGTGGTCCGCGTCGGCCAGGCCGGCGAGCGCCGCCAGGTCCTCGTAGCGCTCGTCAGCGAACGCCTCGTCTTCGATCCGGACGGAGGCGGCCACTAGCTCTCTCCCCCGAGGTCGAAGAGCTCGTGAAGGCCCGGCCAGTCCGGATCCGGCGCCGCCTGCGCGAGCTCGGTCAGCCCCCGCTCGACGCGCCTGATCTCGATCGCTCCGCGCTGGCAAGCCTGGCACCGGTCCTCGTGTGGCGGGCTATCGTGCTGCTCGACCTCGTCGGCCTCCGACACCGGCCAGCGGCCGTTGCAGAGCGTGACGAACGATGCGCCGGCCTCGGCGCCGGTGTGCCAGCGGCTATCTCCCTCGTGTCGGTACCAAGTCGTCATGGTTTTCGTCGGTGGGCCAGGCTGGAGTCGAACCAGCAGCGAGCGCGGGAAAAGACCCCTGGGAGGAGGCCGCGCTCGCGTCTCTATGCAGGCCCGGAATCGGCTACGGTCCGCGGATGCGGAGACTGGTGATCGCGGCGCTGCTCGTGGCCTGCAGCGACAGCAAGAGCGCCGAACTGGAGGCACGCGTCATAGCGCTTGAGGCCGATGTGCAGCAGCTGCGCGCGAAGGACGACGCTCTGCAAAAAACTATGGGCGAGATGCTGGCCGACGTCGCCGAGCGGCTCTATCGCGCCGGCATCACGGACGAGAAGAACGTCAACATCCCGCGCTGGTGGTGCCGAGGAGATGGGACCGACTGCGTGCGATCGC
>DAIRFU010000646.1:0-4089 GCA_036794935.1 Kofleriaceae bacterium
CGCCGTCGACGATCAGGTAGCCGTGTTGCTGCTCGACCTGGAGTGTGGTGATTGCCACGCCGCCGACCGCGGGCAGCGGGATCGCGCCGACCGAGCCCGAGCCGACCGCGACGATGCGGGACAGGGCGAAGCTCGCGATCGCCTCCAGCTGGGCGTTGGACAGCGGGTTGCCACCCTCGATGGCCTCGTCGAGGACGTCGACGTACACGGTGGGCGAGCCGATGTCGAGCCGGAGCTTGCCATCCGGCCCGTCGCCCACCTCGAGCGCGACCTCGGCGTTGATCGCGACCCGGGTCACGGGCGCGCCGCCGCGCGAGAACGTCGCGACCATGTCGCCGATCGTCAGGGTCAGCTTGCCGCCGCTCGCGTCGACGAACGGCGGGACCGCGACCTCGAGCCCGACCGCGTCGTAGAGCGTTCCGACCTCGCCGTACGAGCCGGTGGCGAAGTCGATCGACGCGTCGAACGCCTGGGCCGACCACATCGAGCTCAGCAGCTGGTTCGCCGCGTCATCCGCCACCGCGAGCTGGAATCCGTGCGACATGTCCATCGCCGGCAGCGTGTTCGCGACGAACACGAAGCTGCCGGAGTCGCCTTGCGCGCGCAGCGACGTATCGAGCAGGACCTTGCCGCCCTCGCTCGTGAAGTCGATCTGCGACGGCGCGACGTCGATGTCGACCGGCGTGCCGAGCACGTCGATCGTCCGCGTCTCGCCGAGGCCGGCGAGTGACCTGTTGAGCATCGGCACGACGAGGCGCTCGGTCGCCCAGCCGAGGATCGGGCCCATCGCGCTGTCGAGTGACAGCAGGTCGACGATCTCGCCGGGCACGCCGCCGAGGTCGAGATCGAAGCCGGTGATCTGGACGTTCTGGTTGTCGAGGCGAACGTCGAAGTTGCGGCCGATCAGGCCGGCGTGGAGCACGCCCTGCACGCTGACCCGCTCGGCGGAGATCACGATGTCGCGGCTGCCGTCGAGGCAGGACACCGCCCACGCCAGGTGCATGCCGACGCGCACGTTCGTCAGCTCGCCGGAGAAGAAGATGCCACCGGTCTGCGGCGCCATCAGGATGTCCGCGTCGCCGACGGACACGCTCGTGATCGACGCCTGGCCGTAGAGGCAGTCGGGACCATCCCCGGCGTCGACGACCGGGTTCATGCCCTGGACGACCGTCATCAGATCGCCGCTCTTCATGAAGCCCGCGGCGGCGCGGCCGATCGCGTCGAACGTCTGGGCCGACAAGGTCGCGGTGATCGCGTCGGGGACCTGGCGGTCGAGTGTCGCCATCGGGCCGGCGACCACCGCGCGCGACTCCTTGCCCTCGTTCCCCTGCTCGTCCGTCGCGACGGCGTGGAGGAGGCTGGTGCCGGGCGCGACCGCGATCTCGGCCGTCCACGTGCCGTCGGCGGCGAGCGCCGCGGGCGTGCCGTTGACGACGACGGACGCGACCGTGCCGCTGTCGTCGCTCGCGGTTCCGGTCACCGTGATCGAGGTGACGTCGCCGGCGATCGTGCCGCGCACCGGAGACGTGATGTGGATGCGCGGCGCGTTCGGATCGATCGCGGGGGCATCCGGATCGTAGGCCTGGTCGGCGCAGCCGGCGATCGCGATCAGGGCGAGGAACGTGAGCTTGCGCATGCCATGTCTCCCGGTGGTCCCGCGAGACTCAGCAAGAAGGAGGCCACGCCGGAGAACCAGCGGGCCTGCGCCGGTGCCTGGTCGAGATCGACCCGGCCGCTCGCGCGGTCGGTCCACGAAATGCGCGTGCTGCGCGCGTCCTTGGCGGTCACCGCGAGCGCGCCGCCGGCCGGGATCGCGTACGTCACGAGCACGACGACCATCGGCCGGGTGCTGCCGGGGTCGACCGCGACCTTGGCGCGGACACCCGTGGGCACGAGCGGCGTGCCGTCGACGGCGAACGTCAGCGGCGCGAGCGCCCGTTGCGCGAGCAACTCGCGGGCGGCGGCGAGCCTGTGTGATTTCGGCCGGCTGGCGATCTGCGCGAGCAGCGCCTCGCTCGCCTCGCCGCTCGCGGGCGAGTAGCCGACCAGGACCGCGAGCTCGCAGCGCTCGACCTGGATCACCACGCTGCGAGCCGCCGGTAAGGAGTGACCCCAGGCAGGTGGGCCAGCCAGCCCGATGGCCAGTGCAATCGCCACGCAGCGCGTCAGGAGCGAGCCGCCGGCTCGGCTCACGGCGTCACCTCCGGTAGCGCGTCGAACTGATCGCGGACGTCGGGCCGCGGCGGTCTCGGCGCGACCCGCTTCGGCAGCTCGGCCTTCGGCGGCGTCCAGCCGCTGCCGTCGCGGTCGATCCAGATCGGGTTCGTGATCGCGTACGGCGCCGCCGTGTGGATCCGCGCCGGCTTGAGGTTCGAGGTGAGCGGCAAGGTCGACAGGTCGAAGCCGGCCGACAGCGCGCCGAGGATGATCGTCGCGTCGAGCGGCGGGAACTCGACGGCCGAGACCACCGGGAACATGTTCTGCGTGCCGGTGACCTCGGCGACGACCCAGCTATCGGCGGTCGGGTTGACCATCAGCGTGGTCGAAAAGTCGGTGCCGGTCGGGATCGCGACGTCGTGGACGACCGCGCTGTTCATGTAGAGCCTGAGCCGATCGACCTTGCCCCAGCTCGGTGCGCTGACGTGGACCTCGACCGCGACCTGCGCCGCGGAGTCAGTGACCGTCGAGCCGATGCCCTGCCCGTCGATCGTGATGGAGACGAACGGCGCGTTCGTCGTGATCGCACGGTGCTCTCGCATCGCGTGAACGACGTCGGCGCGCGAGAACCCGCCCGGCGTGTCCTTGCCGTCGCCGACGTAGAGCAGCGTGCGCGCATACCCTGGCTCGTCGCCGAGCAGGTGGTGCGAGTCGGACGCGCCGATGCCGGTCGCGCGGTGACCGCGATCGAGCAGCGTCATCCAGGTCTCGACCACGCCCGGGAACTGCGGCCGGCCGTCCTTGCCGACGACGATCTCGCCGGGCACGGGCTGCGGATCCGGAAACGGTCCGGGCGGCAGCGGATCGGGCGCGCGGAACGTGTGGACGTCCTCGATCTTCTGGCCGGTGAGCAGCTCGACGGCATCGAAGTCATAGCTGAAGTTCTCGGCGGCGAACTCGTCGCCGTATGGCGCGAACACGCCGAGGATGCCGGTCGGCGTGTACGGCTCGGCGGTCGCCGCGTCGATGAAGTACTGCGCGAAGTAGCCGAGCACCTGCTGGCGCGGGTGCGCGACCTGGACGACGTTGTCGGTCGGATCGATCGCGAGCGCGCGCAGCTGATCGAACAGCCGCTGCGGCGGCTGGTGGGCCCACAGAAACTCGCCGCCGCGGGTCGAGCCCGGATCGACGCGCAGCGGGTAGCCGATGAAGTGACCCGCCTCGAACGTGGTCAGCTCGAGGCCCGGGATGCCGAGCAGCCACGGATCGAGGCCGCTGCTCGCGATCACGGGCGCGTAGTCGGTGACGTAGTTGTGATCGGTCGCGACCGCGACCTCGAGCCCCTCGGCCGCGCAGCTCGTCACGCGCTCGTCGATCGGCAGCCCGCTATCCGTCGACGGCTGCGCATGGATGTGGAAGTCGCCGGCGACCCAGCCCGGCGTCGAGAAGCTGCGCACGAGCGCGAGCTGCCTGGTGACGTGGCCGCCCGCGGTGAGCGTGACCGGCTCGCTCGCGATCTCGTACTCGGGGCCGCGCGTCACCACGAGCTCGTACGTGCCCGGCCGCACGTGGGCGAGCAGCCGGCCGTCGGTGGTCCACCACGCGTGCTCGACGTAGCGATCGCTGCCGTCGAACGCGGTCGGCCGGACGTCCTCGCCGAGCGCGAGCGAGTAGAGGATGTTGCGGCCGTCGGTGGTGCGGATCCGGTCGTCGTGGCCGAGCAGCTGGATCTTGACCGGCGCGTGGCGGCCGAGCTCGTCGACCACGCTGACCGCGAGCGTGGCCGGCGCGGCCATCTGCACGAGCACGCCGAGCTGCGCGCCCGCCGCGACCGTGATCGAGCGCTTCTCGGTGCGCTCGCGATCATCGGTGACCGTCAGGTACTCGTACGTGCCCGGCGGCAGGGTACCGAGGAAGGAGCCGCCCGCATCG
>DAIRFU010000647.1:0-4085 GCA_036794935.1 Kofleriaceae bacterium
GCGTGGGCGAGAGCGGAACCAACTGCCGGCCGGTCGATCGTCGAGGCAAGCTCGCCGAGGAGCCGTTCGACGTCGAGGTCACCCGGGACAAGGTTCTCGTGCGGTTCCGCGGCCGCCTCGTGCGAACGCTGACCGGTGCCGACGCGGATGCGGTCCGCGATGCGATGGATGATCCGGAGAAGCTGCAACTCGTCGTCGCGCGCAAGACCGGTAACTTCAAGCGCGGCAACGAGCGTCGCTGAAGCGAAGGCGCACCCACCATGCGAATGCGAACGAAGCAAACCACCCGGAGCTGGCTACTCCTGCTCTCGCTCGTCGCTGCATGCGGCTCGTCGCCAGCGGCGCAGCATCCGCCGGCGACCGTGCCGGCCTCGTCCACCGTGACGCGCGCAGACACCGGCGCGGCCGCGGAGGCGCCCCGTCAAGCCGAGCCCACGCCGCCGCCACTGACGAATCAAGCCGAGAGCGCGCCCGCGGCGCCGACCTGCCCGCAGAAGCCACTGCCGAAGGGCTGTCCCGCGACCGCGCCGAACGTCAACCATCCGTGTAGTCACAAGGGACTCGAGTGCACGTACGCGCCCGGCTGTTGCCCGTCCCCGGTGTACGTCTGTAACGCGAGCCGTCACTTCGAGGCTCGCTTCACGCGCTGCCGGTAGCGGTACCGGTCGACACTGGTAGCAGCGAGCTGTGCGCGCAGGCTGCACGCGGCCGGGACGGTCGCAGACTTGCTACACGAGCGCGATCGAGCCCGCGAGGGCGCGAACCTGCGCTCGGCCGGGAAGATCCTCCTGCCCCCGCGTCTGATGGTCGCCAGTACGGCAAGGAGTACAGAAGATGTCCATCGGGGTAAGTCACGCGGACCGGCTCGGTCGCGTCGTCGAAGCGATCGCGTCGAACAACACGGCCGGCGCGGAGGCGCACGTCGCGGAGCTGTTCGCCGCGATCGGCGATCAGGTCGCACCAGAGTCCGTCGGCTACTACGTCTTCGGCGCGGCCCTCGCGCGGCGGCTCTCGCCGGCCGTGGCCGAGCAGGCGAATCTCTATCTCAGCCAGTTCGACGTGCCCCAGATCCGGCTCTTCGACCTGCTGGCCACGCAGGTCCCGCAGGTGGCCCTCACGACCGTGATTGCCAACCGGTGCATCGCGCGGGCGCTGCGGGGCAGCTCGCACGCCACGCTCATCGATGTCGGCATCGGCACCGGACGCCAGATCACGAGCCTGCTGACGCTCCTGCACGACGAGGGACAGCTCCCCGAGCGCCTCACGTTGATCGGTATCGAGCCCGCCGAGTGGTGCATCGCCGTCGCGCAACAGAACGTCTCCGAGCTCGCGGCGAAGCTCGGGGTCGAGCTCGACTTTCACGCCTTCTCCTCGCCGATCGAGCACCTCGATCAGCAGGCCTGGGCCGCTCTGGCGAGGCTCTGCCCCACCCGCCCGGTGATCAACGGTTCGTTCGCGTTCCATCACATCAGCGACATCGATGGCCGCGACGTGCGCGACGATGTCTTCCTCCGGCTGCGGTCACTCGATCCCGTCGCGCTCGTGCTCTCCGAGCCCGATGTGAATCATCACGAACCCGACTTTTCGCGCAGGTTCACGAACAGCTGGCGTCACTTCGAGACCACGTTTCGCGTGATCGATGGGCTGCCGATCACGCAGGTCGACAAGGACGCGCTCAAGGTCAACTTCTTCGGTCGCGAGATCGCCGACATCCTCGGCAATCCCGAGGGCACGCGCAGCGAGCGTCACGAGACCTCGGCATCGTGGCTACGGCGGTTGCGCGCGACCGGATTCGAGCCCGAGCTCGAGGTCGACTTGCCCGCGTCGGGCCTGGTGATCGGCGTCGCGGCGCGCGGCGATCACGCCACGCTCGAGTACCGGGGCGAGTCCCTGGTGGCAGTGCTTGCCAGCAAGGCCGCGAAGGGTCCGTTCGACATCGAGGGCGCACTCGCTCGCGCGCCGCGCGCTGTCGGCGAGTGACAGCCACGGTACGGCGGGCGCCCGCACGGATGCGGTCTCGTTCAGCTGGCGAGCTCCTGGAGAAAGCCGCCTGACTGATGCTGCCAGAGCGCGGCGTAGTGACCGCCCGCCGCGAGCAACTGGTCGTGGCTGCCCTGCTCGACGATCGAGCCCTCGTCGAGGACGACGAGGCGGTCCATGCGGCGCACCGTGGACAGGCGGTGGGCGATCACGATCGCGGTCCGGTTGCGCATCATGGTCCACAGCGCTTCCTGGATGTACGTCTCGCTCTCGGAGTCGAGCGCGCTGGTCGCCTCGTCGAGCACGAGGATCGGCGCGTCCTTGAGGATCGCGCGCGCGATCGCGACGCGCTGGCGCTGGCCACCGGAGAGCTTCACGCCTCGCTCGCCGACGAGCGTGTCGAAGCCGCGCGGCAACGCGGCGATGAACTCGGCCGCATGCGCGAGCTCCGCGGCGCGACGCACCTCGGCATCACTCGCGGTCGGACGGCCGAAGCGGATGTTCTCCGCGACCGTGCGGTGAAACATCGCCGGCTCTTGCGGCACCGTCGCGATGTGGCTGCGCAGCGCGGACTGGGCGATGCGCGCGATGTTCTGGCCGCCGATCTCGATCGCGCCGGCCTCGAGATCGCTGAACCGGAGCAGCAGGCGCGTGAGTGTCGTCTTGCCGCCGCCGGACCGGCCGACCAGGCCGATCTTCTCGCCCGAGCCGATCGCCAGATCGAAACGATCGAAGAGCGGCGGGCGCGACGGGTAGGCGAAGCGCACCGCGCGGAAACGGACGCCGGCATCGCGAGGGGCGAGCGGCTCGACCGGGTCGGCGTCGGTGATCGCCGGCGGATCGAGGAGCAGCTCGGTGAACTGGGCCGCGTCGGTGACCGCGGTCTCGAGGTTGCGATAGATGCGATTGAACTCCCACATGACCCGCGTCGTCTGCGCGAAGTAGCTGAACGTGAGAAACACCGCCTCGATCGCGAAGCCGCTGCCACGGCCGATCGCGAGCGCGACGACGAGGCCGAGCGTGTTGGTCAGCACGTAGAGAGGCGACGTGACGACGTCGACCCGCAGCGTCTGGAAGTCCCACGAGCGCAGCATCTTCGCCGTGAAGTCGTCGACGTTGCGGGCGTGGATCGCCGCTTCCTCCGGTTCCCGGGCGAACGCGCGCACGGTCTCCGCGTTCTGGATCGAGTCGGCGACGTGCCCTGCCAGCGCGTTGCTCGCCGCCTCGCGAATCTGGACGAGCCGGTGGCGACGGCGCAGCAGCGGGCGCACGCACACGAACGCGGTCACGAGCATGACCAGCAGAACGAGGATCAACCACGGCGAGAACTGCGCGAGCACGACGAGCGCGAAGGCCAGCGGCAGCACGTTGCCGATGATCGAGAATGCGAGGACGTCGAACACGGCCTCGAAGCGGCGGGCGTAGCCGAGCACCCGCTTGGTCAGCGAGCCGGCGAAGTTGTTGTGAAAGAACGCCACGTCCTTCGCGAACAGCTCGTCCATCGCCTCGATGTAGAGCGCGCGCATCGCGTGAAACTCGAACCGGCACAGGAGCCAGGTCGCGAGCCGCGACAGCGCCTCGCCGAGGATCCACGCGCCCCCGAGCAGCAGCACCGGTCGGGCGAGCTCGCCGACCGAGGTCTGCGAGTCGTGCGCGAGCATCACGAGCAGGTGCGCGATCGCGATCGGCGGGACGTAATGAACGAAGATGGTGCCGATGCCGGGGAGCAGCAGCGAGACGGCCGCGAACCAGGGCCGCGCCCGAACCTGCCTCGCATAGCGCCGGAGTGCCAGCCGGGTGGCCGCTCGCAGCCGGCGCGAATCGAGGTCGGATACATCAGGGTTGGACATCGGCAGGGTACGGGACCGTCCGGACGCGGCGCGACGCCGCATGCCCGAGGCGAAGTCGTACGTTGTAGCGCCCCTCGCGCCTGATGCAACGTGAGGGCGGTCGCGTCGCGCCGTCGGGCTGGCACCGACGTGCCCACTGCGAGGAGACGCCCCCTCGCGAGCACACCCCAGCTCGCGCGTGTGAAGCCCGTGCGGCTGTACCCGCGCGCTCGCGATCTCGTGAACAACACGCGATCGTCGTCGCGGGCGCGTCGC
>DAIRFU010000648.1:0-3547 GCA_036794935.1 Kofleriaceae bacterium
GGTCTGCACGCCGTAGTAGGCGTCGGCCGGGACCTGCTTCTTGCCGAGGAGGTCTTGTTCTGTCCGCGTCGCTCCGCTCGAGGGCGCCGGATCGGCGAATGCGGGCGGGCAGACAGGTGCGGACAGGAGCACGAGGCTCGTCACGAACGCGATCGGTCCCTTCATGGAGATGTCCTTCCTCTCGAATCAGTGGTCCTCGCAGCTCGCGAGGCGTACGCCCGCGTGCTGCATCGCATGTGCCGCGCTCCGCCGACGATTCGGATCCGGAGTCCTTCGTGCGCTGCTCCGTGGGATTCGCGATGACCCGCACTGCTTCGGACTCGTCACGTGATGTACATCGGCGCTGGTACGCAGGTGCCGCGCGAATCGTGCGGTGTCTACGCGATCCGGATCGCGATCCATGAAGCGCCGCAACGGGCGGCTGCGGGAACGCCGCACACCTCGCGCGTACCGAGGGTTCCTCGTGAGGAAGTCGACCTGCGTAGGACGTTGGGTTTCCGACGTTCGCTCTCGAGGCATACGGCTTGCTGCAGCGCTCGCGACATCGGAGGGCACGATGGTCCGAACACTGATCACGCTCGTCGCGGTTGCTGTACTCGTGGAGAGCCACGATGGCTTCGCGCAACCCGCACCACCAACACAGCCCGTCGAGCCGGCACCGGCACCGGATACCCCCGAGCCGACGCCCCCGCCAGCGCCGCCCGGCCCGACAGAGCCGCCCGGCCCGACAGCGCCGGAACCCGCTGCACAGCTCACTCCTGCGCCCGCGCAAGCGATAGAGAGCGACAACGGCGCGAGCTTCGAGGTCTACGGGTTCGTGATGCTCGACTCGGGCTACGATTTCGGCAAGATCGGCGATCCCGCGTGGTTCGACACGGTGCGCCCCACCAAGCTCCCGGCCTTCGAGGACGAGTTCGGCAAGGGAGGCCGCACGTTCGCCGGCGTCCGCCAGACACGCTTCGGTGTGAAGTCGACGCTGCCGACCAAGGTGGGCGACATCAAGTCGCAGTTCGAGTGGGAGCTGTTCGGCGTCGGCGTCGACGCCGGCCAGACAACGATTCGCCTGCGCCACGCGTACGGTGACTGGAAGCAGTTTCGCGCAGGTCAGACGTGGAGTCCGTTCATGGACATCGACGTGTTTCCGAACTCGATCGAGTACTGGGGGCCCAACGGCATGCCGTTCTTCCGCAACGTCCAGGTCGCGTGGATGCCGATCCAAGGGGACTCGCGCGTCACCGTCGCACTGGAACGACCGGGCGCGAGTGCTGATACGACCAACTTCGCCGATCGCATCGAGCTGGAGAACGTGGTGCCCCGATTCCCCCTGCCGGACCTCTCCGCCGAGGCGCGCTATGGGGGCGCGTGGGGATACGTCGAGGTCTCCGGCATCGTTCGCTACATGAAGTGGGACGATCTCGACCCGACGCCGCCGCGGCTCGACGGAGATGCGGTCGGCTGGGGCCTCCACCTCAGCTCGAACCTCAAGGTCGGGCCCGCAGTCGTCAAGCTGTCGGCGGTCTACGGGCGGGCGATCTCGAACTACATGAACGATGCAACGTTCGACGTCGCCCCCGAACCGACGGGTGATCCGAGTGAACCGATCGACGGTGCTCCACTCCCGCTGCTCGGCCTCGTCGCGTTCGTCGACCTGAATTGGACCGAGCAGCTCACGAGCTCGATCGGCTGGTCGTACATGTGGATCGACAACGAGGACGCGCAGCCTGCGGATTCGTTTCATACCGGGCACTACGCCCTCGCCAACCTCCTGGTCCACCCGACCGAGACCTTCATGCTCGGTGGAGAGCTCCAGTTCGGCCGCCGCGAGAACTTCAACGATGGCTGGGACGTGAACGACTTCCGCATCCAGTTCTCGGCCAGATACAACTTCTCGCGAGTGTTCGACGGGACGCCGTGACCGGCAGGGCGACGAGCGATGGTACGAGATGCGCCGTACCCGCGTGTCCTGGCTCGGGGAGTGCATCGCGCCGCGGAGAACGCTGCTGCGATCGCGCGAATGCGAACAAGCCGTGCGTGCGTGGAGCAACGACTGCGAGGACGATATGACCCAGGTACGTATAGAACACGACGCGCTCGGCGAGGTCGCGGTACCGGCCGATCGTTTGTGGGGCGCGCAAACCGAACGCGCACGACAGAACTTCCCGATTGGTGTCGACCGGTTTCGCTGGAGCCGACCGGTGATTCGCGCGCTCGGTGTCCTCAAGAAGTGCGCCGCGCTGGCGAACGCCGAGCTCGGTCAGCTGCCGCGCGCGAAGGCCGAGATGATCGTGCGCGCCGCTCAGGAGGTCATCGACGGCAAGCTGGACGAGCACTTCCCGCTCGTCGTGTTCCAGACCGGCTCGGGGACTCAGACGAACATGAACACGAACGAGGTGATCGCGAACCGCGCGATCCAGCTCGCGCGTGGAGTGGTCGGCTCGAAGCAGCCCATCCATCCCAACGACGATGTCAACCGAGGGCAGTCCTCGAACGACACGTTCCCGACGGTGATGCACGTCGCGACGGTCGACCAGCTCGAGGCGCTGCTCGTCCCGGCGATCCGTGCCTTGCGTGACACGCTCGCCGCGAAGTCGGT
This sequence comes from Kofleriaceae bacterium, assembly GCA_036794935.1. Lineage (GTDB taxonomy): Bacteria > Myxococcota_A > Polyangia > Haliangiales > Haliangiaceae > JABFXX01. The sequence goes on from DAIRFU010000648.1 coordinate 2,594, forward strand.
CGCGTTCGCGAACGTCGTGATGGTCGGGCGAACGCATCTGCAGGATGCCACGCCGCTCACGCTAGGTCAGATCATCTCGGGCTGGGTGGCTCAGGTCGATGACGGCCTCGATACGATCGCACGCAGCCTGCCCGGGCTCTACGCGATCGCGATCGGCGGCACCGCCGTCGGCACCGGCATCAACAGCGTCGCCGAGTTCGGAGCGACGGTCGCGCGGCTGCTCGAGGAGGAGACCGGAAAACCGTTCATCTCGGCGCCCAACAAGTTCGCCGCGCTCTCGGCGCACGACGCGATGGTCAACGTGAGCGCCGCGCTGCGCACGCTCGCCGGTGCGCTGCTCAAGATCGCCAACGACATCCGCTGGTATGCATGCGGGCCGCGCGCTGGCTTCGCCGAGTTGCGCATCCCCGAGAACGAGCCAGGCTCGTCGATCATGCCGGGCAAGATCAACCCGACGCAGTGCGAGGCGCTCACGATGGTCGCTGTGCACGTTTTCGGCGCCGATCACGCGGTCGCGTTTGCGGGCTCGCAAGGCAGCTTCCAGCTCAATGCGTACAAGCCGATCATTCTGTACAACGTCCTCGAGTCGGTGCGTCTGCTCGCCGAGTCGGCGCGGACCTTCGAGGAGCGCTGCGCGCGCGGCATCGAAGCCAACGAGCCGCGCATCCGCGAGCATCTGGATAGCTCGTTGATGCTAGTCACCGCGCTCAATCCTCACATTGGATACGAGAGGGCCGCGGAGATCGCCCTCAAGGCGTACCGCGACGAGCTCACGCTTCGAGCAGCCGCGATCGAGCTGGGCTATCTGACGCGTGAGGAGTTCGACGAGGTCACGCCCAGCCCCGGCACCCGAGCGGTGGGCGAGGAACGGGCCTGCGGCCGCCGCCTGGCCAAGCGCTTCGGCGTCGAGCAGGCGTACGACGAAAAGACGTTCATCGTCACGTCCTACGGGCG